>PMXH01000169.1 GCA_003165855.1 Acidobacteriaceae bacterium
ACCTTCCACTATCTGTTTCCGCAACTCACGATGGGGTTAGCGCCGCTGATCGTGGTGCTGAAGACGCTTGGTCTTCGCCACAACGATGAGACCTACAATGAAGCGGCACGTTTCTGGGCGCGGATTTTCGGCATCAACTTCGTGATGGGCGTGGTGACGGGAATCCCGATGGAATTTCAGTTTGGCACGAACTGGTCGCACTTCTCGCGCTTCGCCGGAGGCGTGATCGGGCAATCGCTGGCCATGGAGGGCATGTTCGCTTTCTTTTTGGAATCGGCATTCCTGGGATTGTTTCTTTATGGAGAGAAACGGCTGAGCCCACGGGCGCACTGGTGGTCGGCGGTAGCGGTGTTCCTGGGATCGTGGCTCTCGGGTTTCTTCATCATCGTGACCGATGCGTGGATGCAGCATCCCGTGGGCTACACCAAGGCACTGGACGGGTCGGTGCAACTCTCCAGCTTCTGGGAGCTGGTGCTGAATCCGTGGGCGTGGTGGCAGTATGCGCATAACATGAGCGGGGCCGTGATTACGGGCGCGATTGTGATGGCGTCGGTGGGCGCGTTTTATTTGCTGTGGGGAAAGTTTGAGGCACACGGGCGGATTTTTGTGAGAGTGGGCGTGGTCGCCGGATTGATCTTCAGCGTTCTGCAGTTGTTTCCGACAGGCGATGGCCAAGGCCGGCTGATCGCTCAGAATCAACCGGTTACGCTGGCCGCCATGGAAGCGCTTTTTGTGAGCCAAACAGGAGCGCCGCTGGTGATCCTGGGGCAACCGAATGTAGAGGAGCGCAAGATTGATAATCCACTTGAAGTTCCCGACGCGCTGAGCTTCCTGACGTACCGGGCATGGAAGGCCGACGTGCAGGGGCTTGACGCGTTCCCGGAGGATGCGTGGCCGGAGAACGTGGCGCTGCTTTATTACTGCTACCACATCATGGTTGGGCTGGGAACGATCTTCATCGCCATCATGGTGGTGGCGGCGTTGCTGCTGTGGCGGGGCAAATTGTTTTCTGCGCGGTGGATGCTTTGGATCCTGCTACTGGCCTTGCCCTTTCCTTATATCGCCAACACCGCTGGGTGGATGACGGCGGAACTGGGACGGCAGCCCTGGCTGGTTTATGGATTGATGCGTACGGCGGATGGATTTTCGAAAATGGTGTCGGCGGGCAACGCGATGTTCACGCTGCTCGGCTTCCTCGGGATGTACACCGTGCTGGGGATTTTGTTCCTGTTTCTGGTGCGGCGTGAAATTGAGCAGGGACCGGTGGGCGAAGCAAGTCCGCAGCATTAGAAACCGCATGGCCGTTTTTTTGAGAATCGTGGTTTGTGAGGATGGCAATGGAAACGCTATGGTTCATGATTGTGGCCGTGATGGTGGCGGCTTATGTGGTACTGGACGGATTCGATCTCGGCGCCGGCGCGATTTACCTGGGCGCGGGCAAGACGAGCGAGGAGCGGCGGAAAATCCTGCGTGCCATTGGTCCGGTGTGGGATGGCAATGAAGTCTGGCTGCTGGCGGCGGGTGGGACGCTCTATTTCGCGTTCCCGCTGCTCTATGCCTCGAGTTTTAGCGGCTTCTACCTGCCGCTGATGATGGTGCTGTGGCTGCTGATGCTGCGCGGCATTGGCATCGAGTTGCGGGCGCACATGGAGAATCCGGTTTGGGTGGGATTCTTCGATTTGATCTTCTGCGTTTCCAGTGTGCTGCTGGCGATTTTCTTTGGCGCGGCTTTGGGCAACGTAGTGCGCGGCGTGCCGCTGAGAGCGGATGGCTACTTCTTCGAGCCGCTGTGGACGAATTTCAGGGTGGGCGAGAATGCTGGAATTCTCGACTGGTATACGGTGCTTACCGGCGTGATCGCGCTGGTGACGCTGACGGCGCATGGGTCGTTGTATGTCGCGGTGAAGACGGATGGCGAGTTGAATGGGCGTACCCGCAGCATTGCATTGTGGGCCTGGCCGCTGCAACTGCTTTTGACGATTGTGGGCCTGGTGGCGACCACCTACGTGCAGCCGGCGGTGCTCGACAACTACAAGCGTCATGCCATCGGGTATTTGATTCCCGTGGTTGTGTTTGGCAGTCTCGGCGTGATGATTTTTGCCATCCGCAAAGGATTGGACAAGATTGCTTTCGTAGGCTCGGCGTTTTACATCGTGGGGATGCTGGTGGGGGCGGCGTTTGCGCTGTATCCAGTGGTGTTGCCGGCGAGCACCGATCCTGCCTACAGCCTGACGATTTATAACACTGCTGCGGGGCATCACGGGCTGACGGTCGGCTTGACCTGGTGGATCCTGGGGATGGTTCTGGCGCTGGGATACTTCGTTTTGCTGTATCGCATGTTTCGAGGGAAAGTGCGGTTGGAAGGGGGAGGGTACTGAGTTGCTTTTGGTTCTCAGAGTCTTCGCCGCTATTTCGGCTGCGCGACAAGGTGCTAGAGCTGCATGACCGTAAGACCGGGAATGCGGCGGAAGTCACGAAGATTGCCGGTTAACACCTTGTAGCCGAGCGACAGCGCCGTAGCTCCGATCAGGAGGTCTCCGAACGGAATCACTACGCCTCGGTTCTGCTGCTCTCCATCGAGTTTTCCAGCCAGCAGCGCCGTCTCTTTCGTGTAAGGATAGACCGTCAGATCCGCTAGAAGTTCATTTAAGAAGGATTCGCGGCGCAGGCGTATCTCCGGAGTCCGTGCGCGATAGATGCCGTGGATGAGTTCGGTTAGGCCGATAGCGGATAGGGCAGCTTCCTGATCCCCTGCAACTTTCACGATCTTCTCAATCAGCTGCTCAACGGTATCTCCGCGCCGTTCGGAGGCAATCACGACGCTGGAGTCGAGAATCAGTCCCATGCGGGCGGGTTCAGCGGTTCGCGATGACTGTCGATCACCGCTTTGAGGTCGCGGACGAAATCCGCGTCGAGAGTGGCCGTAGAAGCGTGTTCTTTGGCCAGACGCAGCGATTCGGAAAGCATCCGCACATTCGGTTCGGCGGGGCGAATGACTGCAACCGGCAGCTTGTCGCGCTCGATCACGACCTCCGCTCCCTCGCGCACGCGCGCCAGCAGTCCCGCGAAGTCGCTGGCCGCTTCCGCCTCCGAGATGTGGATCGAGTGGTTGGCCATGGTGCAATTATACCGTCATTTTTGCGCGACTGAGTCTGGTCTAAGAACAGGCTCTTTGGCGTGTTCAAGCGCGTCGACCGCCGCTTCACGCGTTACGGTAGGAAAATCGTCAAGAAACTCGTCGAGAGTTTGTCCGCCTTCGATGTAGTCCAGGAGCGCCTCAAACGGAACCCGCGTCCCGCGAAAAACAGGCGTACCACCAAGAACATCTGGATCGCGCGTGATGACGCCATTCAGCGAAGCCATCGGACTTTGTTCCCCACGACAACTCAAAGTTTACTCCAATGGGCCTCAAGAAAGCATTGGATTGTGCTCGATGCCCTAGTCTCGAAAGCCGGCGAGACCTGGGGTGCCCGCAAATCGCTCGGAATTGACAAGGCTGCCGCGTGGCACTACGCTTTCTGGCATCGAGGGATGGCTTATGCGCCTGCACACCTTTGCTGCGTTTTCGGTTCTCTTGTTCGCTCTTCAAGGGGCCTTCGGACAAACCAAGCTTCCTATTTATGTGCAGTCCCAAGGGACAGACGTGGTTGGCAAGGGCGTTGCTTTCTCGTTGCGCGAAGCCATTCGCCGTTCGGCGTCCTACGAACTAGCAGACGACGAGGCGGAAACTGTGCTCCACGTTGGAGTTATATCCGTCGAGGCGGAGACAGGGCGCAGCTCCGTGATCTCTTTCGTCGGCTCGGCAACCGTCGCGCCGTGCGGGGATCGGCATTTGTTTCTTCACAGGCTGCTGAAAGTAGGGCTGGGGAGGGCGGATGAAGCGGGCAAACAAATTTTGGTCGATCTCGATGATGCATGGGCTGCCGCGAAGCGAGAAATGAAAAGACGCCACGACGAGGACAAGTGCGAGGGCGGAAGCACCCTGAAGTAGGCCGCGACCAGAACGGGTCGCTCATATCCGCCGTTACTCATACGCCGCAATTTCCCGGTCGGGCATGTAAACTCGGGGGATTGTCACTGTGTGTTTTTCGTGCACCTGTTCAATCCAGCACTTTGCATCTTGCGCGGTTAAGTCAATCCCGACAAGATAGGATCTCAACCTATCCTCGCCCACGGCCTGTCTTGACTGTGCTGCGCCGCCTTTCGGGCTTACGTATCGGGTAAACAGCAGCCGGTACCGTGGCGCGGCGGCGGGCTGCGGGTAGTTTTGCCACAAAATATTTAGGCTGCCTTCGACGGTCGTCATNNCAATTGTACTCCGGGAGCGCTGCGCCGCAAGTGAAACCGATCGACCGCAATCAGATACTTCGCGAGTTTTTCGAAGGCTGGACGGCGATGCTGTCTGGGGTGGGAATCCTTAACTCGTCTGCGGCTTCGGTGGCAGCCACGGATTCACCCCCGCCCTGTATAATCTGCCCTGGGTTCTGCCTCATCTTCGTAATGTCACCCCTTGGAGTGTGATCCTTTGAACGCACATATGCCTCATCAACCCGGACAAGCCGCGCCGGGACCGCAACCGTTGCCGGGAGTCGATGCCATTATTGCCGTGGGTTCGGGCAANNGACCTGCCGCCGGGGACCGGCGATATTGCGCTGTCGCTGGTGCAGTCGGTGCCGCTGACGGGGGCGGTGGTGGTTTCGACTCCGTCCGACGTTTCGCTGCAGGATGCGCGTAAAGCCATCGAAATGTTCCGGCAGATGAAGGTGGATCTGGTGGGCGTGGTGGAGAACATGAGTTATTTTGTATGTCCGCATTGCAACCACGAGATCGATATCTTCTCGCGCGGCGGCGCGGAGAATATGGCGAAGCATTACAACGTGCCGTTTCTGGGGAGTATTGAGCTTGACCCGGAAGTGCGGAAGTCCGGGGACGGCGGTACGCCAGTGGTTCTGGAGGGGGAGAATTCGCCGCATGCCAAGTCGATCTTTGCGTTTGCGCGGAGGGTGGCGGCGCGGGTGGGAGAGATTAAGGCGGGCGAGTCGGCCAGCGTGATTTCGATTCAGTAGCCGAAAATCTTTACTACAGAGGACACAGGGGAACACAGAGTAATACCCTGTGTCCTCTGTGGTTCTAGCTCGCTTGTTGCTTCGAGAACCGCGATAAGCGCCAAACAGCATCTGGTTCACTATCTCTCAGTATCAAGTCTGCCACGATCTCTCCCAGCGCGGGCCCGTGCTTGAAGCCGTGGCCGGAGCCGCCGCCGAGCAGCCAGACGTTATCCATTCGCGGATGACGATCCACGACGAAGTGGCTGTCGGGAGTCTGTTCATACTGGCAGACGCGGGTCTCGATCAGCGGCGCGTCTTTCATCGCCGGGAAACGGAAAGCGATATATTCGCGAACGCGCTTTAGCGTAGGCTGGCTGACCACTCGTTCGCCGGAGGTGGGATCGAAGGCGGCGCCACGGGTGTCATCGGCGACTTTGAAGCCGCGACGGTCGCTGCCGGGGATGCCGTAGAAGAAGCGGTTGCCATGATCGCCCCACACGGGAAGATGCGCGTCTGTGAAGCGCGAATCTCCGGCGGGCGGGCCGAAGAAAAAAATATCCTGCTTGGTCGGGCGGATGATCTTTCCCAAAGTGTCGGGGAAGAGTTTGCCGAGCCACGGACCGCAGGCGAAGACGTAGTGATCAGCTTTGAGTTGCGAGCCGTCGGAGAGTGTCAGGCTGCGAAGAGGCGCGCTTTCCAAACCATCGCACGACACTGCAAGCTGCCGATACGCGCCGCCTTCGGCGATGAACGCATCGGCCGCGGCCTGGCAACTCGATCGAGCGTCGAGGTATCCGCACTCGGGTTCAAAGATTCCCCAGTGGACGTCGTCGAAGTTGATCTGCGGCCAACGCTTTTTCATCTCAGGAGTTGAGAGTTCCTTAAACTTGATGCGGCCTTCGCGGAGCATGGCGAGCGAGCCACATTCGTAGGCATCGTTGCGGCTGCTGACCATCCAGAGAACGCCGGTGCGATGGAGAAACTGCTTCTTCCAGCGTCGTTCATACTTCTGCCATAGCTTGAGGGCGCGGGCGGCCAGTTTGGTATAGGGCTGGTCAGGGCCGTAGGTGGCGCGCATGATGCGGGTTTCACCACCGGAAGAGGCGCGCGAGTTGCCCGGGCCCCAGGCGTCGAGCAAGGTAACGCGGGCTCCGCGCTCAAGAAGATGGAGGGCGGTCCAGCCGCCGAAGGCGCCGGCGCCAATGACCGCGACGCGAGGTTTGGATTTCATAGGGAATGGTTTCGGATCATGGGAGTTGAGGATACGCGGAGATCGGGGATCAGGGGAAGATGAGACCGGAGGTTCGGGGCGGCAGAAGCTTGGGGCGCATTGGACGCGGACCTGCGGTCCTTGACAGGGAAGGTGGAGCGTTCCTAGAATCCAAGCAGGACGCGGTGTTTGCGTCGTAAGCTAAGTTTTTGCATCTAAAATACTTAGCTGGGAATGTGGAGTGGCCACGAGCAGGAAAGTTCATTAGTGCAAGATGCCATCTGACCCCAATATCGGTAAGCGGGAACGCGAAGTTCTGACGGCGATCGTGGAAACTTACATTTCCACAGGCGAGCCGGTTGGTTCGCGCACGCTGTCGCGGTCGAACCGGGAGGGGCTGAGTCCGGCGACGATTCGCAACGTCATGGCGGACTTGTCAGAGGCCGGGTTTCTGGAGCAGACGCATACGTCGTCGGGACGGGTCCCGACCACCGACGCGTACCGGTACTATGTAGAGCAGATCACGGGAACGGCGAAATTGGCGCCGCAGGAAGAAGCCATGATTTCTGACTCGCTGGCGGGCATCAGCGATGTGCAGGAGTTCATGGAGCGCACGTCGCATGTGTTGTCGCTGATTTCGCGGAACGTGGGCGTAACCGTGGCCACCAGCGGCGCCAAGAACGCGCTGGAGCATGTGTACTTCTCGCGCTTAGGCGATCAGAAGGTGCTGGCGGTGTTGGTGACGCGCTCGGGGTTGGTGCGTGACCGGGTATTGAGGCTCGATCTGCCGCAGGCGGAACTGGATCTTGCGGCGCGCTACATCAACGAAAATTTCCGCGGCTGGACGATCGAGTCCATGCGGTCCGAACTGGGGCGGAGGATCGAGCAGGAACGCAGCGAGTACGATCGTCTGATGAATTCTATCGAGCAGCTCTACAAGCAAGGCGCGCTCGCTGCCGAGGCCGGCACACAGGTGGTGTTCGTGGAAGGTGCGGCGAATCTGGTGACGGGTCAGGAAGATCGCAAGCGTCTGCACGAGATGCTGAAGACGCTGGAGGAGAAAGAGAAAGTCGCGCAACTCCTCGGAGCCTACCTTGACGTGAAGCAGGAGGCAGTGCGGGTGGTGATCGGGCTGGACGATGCTCTGCCTTCCATGCAGAACTTCGTGTTGATCGGAGCGCCGGCGCGTTCCGGAACCGATATGTTTGGATCGCTGGCGGTGATCGGGCCGACGCGGATGGATTATCAGCATACGATGACCGCGGTTTCCTACATTGCGCGCCTCTTTGACAAAATTCTGAATGAATCGGAGTAATCACGGTTTATGGGTAAAGTGAATGGCAAGTCGGAAACACAGAAGGCGGGGCTGGATCTGGAGCGCGAGCTCACGACGGGGTCGGACAATGGGGATAATAGCGCCACAGAGAAGGCAGTGAGTGGGGAACAGTCTGGCGCGGACGCGGAATTACAGAAACTGAAGGCGGAGCGCGACTCGCTGCTGGACCGACTGGCGCGGGCGCAGGCGGAGTTTGAAAACGCTCGCCGGCGAGCGGGCAAGGAGCAGCAAGAGTCTCGCGATTACGCCGTGGCGGATGCGATCAAGTCTTTGCTGCCAGTGGTGGACAGTCTGGAGCGCGCCCTACAGGTGAAATCGGATGCGGCGGAGTTTCGCAGTGGAGTAGAGCTGATTTACAAGCAGCTGCAGACTGCGCTGGCCAAGCTTTCGGTGAATGCCATCGTGTCGAAGGGCGAGGCGTTTGATCCGCATTATCACGAAGCCATCGAAATGGTGGAAACCACCGACGCGGCCGATCATGAGGTTCTCGAGGAGTTACAGCGCGGCTATAAGTTCAAGGATCGGCTGCTGCGGCCCGCGATGGTGAAAGTGGCGAGGAATCCCGGGAAATAAGTCTCCAACCTGGTTTTGTTTCACAACGCTTTCTGATTGAGAAAGGCGCCTATTCTGGCCACGAACGCAAAACGCGATTATTACGAAGTGCTTGGGGTGAGCCGCACGGTGAGCGAAGGGGAGCTGAAGAGCGCTTATCGAAAGCTCGCCATGCAGCACCATCCCGATCGGAATCCGAACAATCCGGATGCGGAAGAACGGTTCAAGGAAGTCACCGAGGCTTACGCGATCCTGGCCGACTCCGAGAAGCGGTCGCTGTATGACCGCTACGGCCACGCCGGAGTGGGCGGCGCGGCTGGGCCTGGCGGGGGTTTCGATCCCACAGTGTTCCAGGACTTCGGAGAGATTTTCGGCGAGTTCTTCGGCTTCGGAGATGCCTTTGGAGGCGGTGGGCGGCGGCGCAGCCGGGTTCAGCGCGGCGCGGATTTGCGCGAAGATCTGAGCATCGAGTTCGAAGAAGCTGCGTTCGGCACGGAGACGCGTGTGATGGTGCGCCGTCACGAAGCCTGCGAAGACTGCCGGGGATCGGGAACCGCGCCGGGCAAAGGCCCCACGGCGTGCCGCTCGTGCGCCGGGCGAGGGCAGGTGAGGTATCAGCAGGGTTTTTTCAGCATTGCGCGGACGTGTCCTTCCTGCCAGGGAACGGGCAGCGTGATTACCGACCCGTGCCACAAGTGCAAAGGTGAAGGACGGATTTTGCGCCAGCGCTCGGTGGACGCCAAGATTCCCGCCGGAGTGGAAGACGGGACGCGCATCCGGTTTACGGGCGGGGGAGAGGCCGGCCCTTTTGGCGGACCAGCGGGCGATCTCTATGTGGTGCTGCATGTGAAGGAGCATCCGTTTTTTGTGCGGGAAGGGAACGATCTGCACTGCGCCGTCCCGCTGTCGGTGACGCAAGCGGCCATGGGTGCGGAGATTCGCGTCCCCACACTGGAAGGTGAGCACAACCTCAAAATTCCCGAGGGAACGCAGCCCAGCACGACGTTTCGCATCCGCAACAAGGGCGTGCCTGTGCTGAATGGACACGGCAAGGGTGATCTGTACGTGGAGGTGCGGGTGCAGATTCCGAGCAAGCTCAGCAAGCGGCAAAAGGAATTGCTGCAAGAGTTGGAGACTACCGCGAAGGTGGACAATCAGCCGATGATGCGCTCGCTGCTGGGTCGGGTAAAGGATATGTTCGGGTGAAACAGTTGCCAGTTGCCGGCCGCCGGTTCCCAGAGTCCAGCTCGCTGGTTTGTCATCCAATGCGCCGTAAACGGCCGAAAAGGCCAAGCATGACTGTCTTTACTATGCGCCATTTCTGGGAACTGGCAACTGGCCACTGGCAATTGAAGTAATGACGCGCCGCCGCTTCATTGCCGACGAAGTCTCGGGTGATCGCGCTGCCCTCGTCGGCGAGCATGCGGACCATCTGGTTCGCGTACTTAGAACGCGCGTCGGGCAGGAGTTTGACATTGCCACGGGCGACGCGGTGCGGCGTGGTCGAGTTGCTTCTGTCGGCGATGGACGCGTTGAGTTCGAGCTAGCCGAAGAAGTTTCTGCTGCGAGTTTGTCCGAGATCACCCTGGTTCTCGCGGTGTTCAAGTTCGACCGCATGGAGTGGGCGATTGAGAAATGCACGGAACTGGGCGTCTCGCGGATTGTGCCGGTGATTGCGCGGCGGACGGACGCGCATCTGGCTGCGGCCTCGGCGAAACGGGTAGAGCGTTGGCGGCGCATTGCCCGGCAAGCGGCGGAACAGTCACGCCGCGCCGCCCCGCCGGAGATTGCCGTGCCGATCAAGCTTGCGGAGGCGTTGAACCTTCAAGCGGCTCTGCGGGTCGTGCTGGCAGAATCGGAAGAACGAACTTTGCTGCGCGACGTGGTAAGTCCCGACGCGTCAGCCGGCGCAGTCGCTCTCGCGGTTGGTCCCGAAGGCGGCTGGACTGAAGACGAATTGCAGTGCTTCGGGCAAGCTGGTTGGATTTCCGCCTCGCTAGGCAACACCATTCTCCGCGCCGAGACGGCCGCAATGGCCGCCATTGCAGTGGTAGCTTCCGCGCTATACTCGCTCTAGTTTTCTGCCTGATTTTTCTAGCCTTGCCTCGCATCCTGCGCGTTGCTGATCGTGGTGGTATTCTGAGCCGCGATGGCTGCCTCCAAATCAAAAGCTCATCCTGCCCCATTTGTTCCCGACGATCGCCAGCGTGAAGCGATTGAGCATGTTCATGGACCCATGCTGGTGGTGGCGGGAGCTGGAACGGGCAAGACTTCGGTTCTGATCCACCGCGTCGCTCGCCTCGTCCAGCAAGGGGATGCGAAGCCGGACGAAGTGCTCGCCCTCACCTACACGGTGGCTGCCGCCGGAGAGATGCGTGATCGGGTGCGAGCNNAAGCGCGCGGGAAAAGACTTTGGCGTGCTCGACGAGAAGGATCTGTGGATTTACTTGCGCAAGAGAGTTCGTGAGCTACGTTTGGAACATTACGTCCGGGCGGCAAATGTGGGGCAGTTTCTCAATGATTTGCTGGGCTTCCTCAGCCGCTGCCATGACGAACTGGTGACGCCAGAAAAATACGCAGAGTATGTTGCGCGGCTGGAGCGCGGGGAACTGCCTGTTCCCCGGGTTGCGAAGTCGAAGGATCAGTTAAGCGATGCCGAGGTAATCGCACGCTGCCAGGAAATTGCCCGCGTATTTGCCACCACCGAGCGCTGGCTGCGCGAAGATAATCTGGGCACCTTCGGACACATGATAACGCGGGCGCATGAGATGTTGACGACCTACAAAAACCTGCTGGCCACCGAACGATCTCGATCCCGGTTTATTCTGGTGGACGAATTTCAGGATGCCAACTTCGCGCAGATCAAAATCCTGGCGGCGCTGGCGGGCGATGACGGGAGCGTCTTCGCGGTGGGAGATCCGGATCAGGCCATTTACCGCTTTCGCGGGGCATCCAGCGCGGCCTTTCATTTGTTTCGCCGGCATTTTCCCCAGGCCAAGCTTGTGGTACTGGGCAAGAACCGGCGCTCGACCACTCCAATTCTGCAGTGTGCTTTTGCCGTTGTCGATAAGAACCCACCGGTGTTTGCGGCGAGCGACGCTCTCGCCTACCGGAGGACTCCTTTGCAGTCGGCGCGCGAGGAGGAAGCGGTCAAGGAAGGAAGAACGCTGGCCACCTTCCCTGTGGAGGCGATCTCCTTCGCCGCCAAGGATGCGGAAGCACCGGACGTCGCCAGCATTATCGAGGAGATGCGGCGGCGTTCGCGTTGCACGTGGAAGGACTTTGGCGTCCTCTACCGTTCGCACGGACACCGGGACGCGGTGGTGGAGCAGCTCGCCGAGCGCGAAATCCCTTTCTCCATCGAAAATATGGACGTGAGCGATACGCCGGAGGTGCGGGATTTATTTGCCTGCGTCGCGGTTGTGGTGGATTTGGGATCCGACGCCAGCCTTTTTCGAGTGGCAGCATTGCCGCAGTTCGACGTCGATCCGGAACAACTTCGTACAGCACTGCGTGCGATTGCAAAGGACTCGAAGGACGGAGTCGTGACTCCGCTATCTTCGGTGCTCGATACCGTCGCTGGCGGCCGGGCAGTGCTGGAGTCGGTGCGTCAGGCGCGCGATGAAGTGAACCGGAAGCAGGCTAAGACGCGTGCCGCTCTGCAGATGATCGGAAAACAGTTTGGGCTCGACCTCAACTCTGCCATCCTGCAGGCGGCATTGAAGTTCGCGGGTGACTGGGAAAATAAGGCAACCACCAAGACCAAAGAACTGAGCGAATGGATCGAATACCTGGATTATTTTCGCCAGGCGGGCGGAGTGATTCCGATGGCGTCGAAGGAAAACGAAGACGCGGTGCGCCTGATGACCGCTCACGGAGCCAAAGGGCTTGAATTCCCTCACGTTTTCATCCTGCGCGCAACTCGGGGCTCGTTTCCGGCCAGCTACCGGGAGACGCTGGTGGAGTTTCCCCGAGAGTTGCGCGATCAGGACTCCGTGGCGGCGGGTGATGACGACAAGACGCTTTACGATCAGGAGGAGCGCCGGCTTTTCTACGTGGCGATGACGCGAGCCAAGGATTCACTGCACATTTATGGGAAGCAGGGAACTGGACGCGACAAAACCCCTGCCGGCCTGATGCGCGAGTTGATTGGCAATCCAGGCCTGCAACCGTGGCTCCGGCCGCGGGCCGCGCTCCCTTCGCAACCCGAGTTGATTGAGTTGGCCGCCGCAGCGGATCCGGCACATCCCGAGGGCTCTCGGCTGGCAGCGTGGCTTGCGCTTCCGGCCATCGAAGGGCTGGATGCACGGTTAAGCGCCTCCGCAGTTGAGACCTATGAGACTTGTCCTTTGCAATTCAAGTTTGAACGCGAATGGAAGCTGGCGCGGCAGGTCCACGCGGCTCTGCAGTACGGAGCAGCCATGCACCGCGTACTTCGCACTTACTATGATTCCGTACGCTTGGGCCGGACGAAGAGCGACGACGAACTGCTGCAACTTTTTCTTGATGACCTGGCTGCCTCCGGAATCCAGGACGAATATCAGCGGGACTTGTACTTGAGGCAAGGACTGGAGCAGTTGCGGGACTTTCTTGCTGGAATGCATTCAACTCCCCCACCTGAGGTTCTGCATACGGAGGAATGGTTTGACGTGCAGATCGCCGGGACGAAGGTTGCGGGACGAATCGACCGAATGGACCGGACACCCGATGGGGGTGTTGCGATCGTCGACTACAAGACTGGGAAAGCTCGATCGCAGGAAGACGCGGACGAAAGCCTGCAGCTTTCGATCTACGCCATGGCCGCGCGCGAGAAGTGGGGATACCGCGTGGGCGCGTTAATGTTTCATAATCTCGAAGGCAACGTTAGCGTCCTCTCGAAGCGCACGGAGTTTCAGTTGGAAGAAGCGCGAGCCCGGGTGCGGGACGCGGCGCGCGGCATCGCGGAAGGAAACTTCGATCCTAAACCTGATTTTCACTGCAGTTTTTGCGCGTTCCGAGGATTGTGCCCGGCGAGAGAAAAGCGGGTTCCCAATGTTGCCAAGAGCGTTCCGAAGTCGCTGGATTGATCGATGCGCACTTCTGAACTCCAAAAAAAACTTAGGGGGCGCTTTTGGCGTCCCCCCTTTGTTCTTAACTTCGTACTGACCTTCTTAATGCTTCTTTTTCTTCTTTGCCTTTTTCTTGGTTGCCATTGGTTCTATTCTCCCTTCCATTTTTCATGGAAAAATCTGCAACGATCATTTGTTGCAACTAATTGATTGTATAGAGTTAATGAAAAATGAAGTCAAGAAAAAAATGCATGTGGTGTAGCTTGCGTTGGTGTACCAAAGTCACTGCGAGACAGGAGTGAAGCGAAAAATCTCCAGGTCGCGCGATCAAAACGCATCGCAAGCGTGCAATGGCGAGGGACAAAAAGGCAGCGGCGATCACCGTGCTTGTCTCAACGACTCGTGTGCGGAAGAGCCTTCGGCGGCGAGCTGCTTTGCCGACGTTCCTCACTTTCGCGCGCCGCTGCATCTATAATGGCAGTTGCGAAATCTTCGCGGGAGCATGATCAATGGCGGCTTTCGATGATGTTGTCATCATTTCCGGTTGTCGTACGGCAGTGGGAAAATTTCTGGGCAGTCTCACCGATTTGAGCGCTCCGCAGCTGGGCGCAGTCGTGGTGCGCGAAGCAGTGAAGCGCGCTGGCTTGTCCTCCGATAAAGTCGACGAATGCATCATGGGCAATGTACTCCCTGCCGGGCTGGGACAAAATCCGGCGCGACAAGCGGCAATCTTCGGCGGATTGTCGCCGGCAACAGGTGCCATGACAATCAACAAGGTTTGTGGCTCCGGATTGAAAGCAGTGGCTCTCGCAGCGCAAGCGGTGCAGACCGGAAACAGTTCCATCGTGGTGGCGGGCGGCATGGAATCGATGACCAACGCTCCCTATCTGCTGCCTCAGGCGCGCAAAGGATATCGCTTGGGAAACGGTCAGGTGATCGATTCGATGGTGCATGACGGACTGTGGGATATTTACAACGACTATCACATGGGCATCACCGGCGAGAACGTGGCGGAGAAGTACGGCATCACGCGCGAAGANNAAGAAAGGCGCGGCTCCGGTGTTCTTCGAAAAAGACGAGAGCCCGCGTGAGGATACGACCATCGAGGTGCTTCGCTCGTTGAAGCCTGCTTTCAAGAAAGACGGAACCGTGACTGCCGGCAACGCTCCGGGAGTGAACGATGGAGCCGCGGCAGTAGTGGTGACGAGTGCCCGGCGAGCCAAGGAACTTGGAGCGCAGCCCATGGTGCGGATTGTGGCGCAGGCTACCAGCGGCGTCGAGCCCCAATGGGTGATGATGGCTCCCGTGGA
>PMXH01000165.1 GCA_003165855.1 Acidobacteriaceae bacterium
TTCGGCTGCCAGATGAACGTGCATGACTCCGAGAAAGTCATTGGCACGCTGGTCAACGAGGGCTACCGGCAGGTGCAGACGGTGGAAGAGGCTGGGTTGGTGCTCTACAACACCTGTTCCATCCGAGACAAGGCGGAGCAGAAGGTCTTCAACCGGCTCAACGATTACAAGAAATATCAGAAGCAGGGCAAGAAGTTTGGCGTGCTGGGCTGCGTGGCGCAGCAGGAAGGCGAAAAGATTTTCGAGCGCGCGCCCTGGGTGTCCCTGGTCTGCGGATCGGCTAGCTACCGCAATCTCCCACAAATGCTGGCACAACTGGAAGCCGGGAGCCGGAAGCCGGAAACCGAATTCCAATCCCAAAGAGCGGAACCGGGAAGTCCGAGGTCCGACGACCGAGGTCTGGTTCGAATCACTGGACTCGACGATCGCGAAACCGACGCCTGCTTTGAGACCGAGTTCACCGCCCGAACCAATCCCCATCGCGGATACATCACCATCATCGAAGGCTGCGACAAGTTCTGCGCCTACTGTGTGGTCCCGTTCACGCGCGGCAAAGAACGCAGCCGGACTTCGGAGTCTGTGCTCGCCGAAGCCCGCCAGATGGCCGATCTCGGGTATACGGAAATCCAGTTGCTGGGCCAGAACGTCAATTCCTACAAAGATTCGGCAGGGAAGCGATCCTTCGCGGAAGTGCTCGCCGCCGTAGGCGAAGTTCCGGGGATTCGCCGCGTGCGCTTCACCACCTCGCACCCCCGCGATTTCGGTCGCGACATCATCCACGCCATCGACGCCGTCCCCACCCTTTGCGACCACGTGCATCTTCCCGTGCAAAGCGGATCGGACCGAGTCCTCAACGCCATGCAGCGCCTCTACACCCGTGAGCAGTATCTCGAACGCATTGCCTGGATGAAGGCCGCGAAGCGCGAGATCAGCATCACCAGCGATGTGATCGTGGGCTTTCCCGGAGAGACCGAAGAAGACTTCGCGCAAACTCTATCGCTGCTGGACGAGGTCGGATACGACGCCGTATTCGCCTTCAAGTACTCTCCGCGTCCGAACACACCGTCGTTGGCGCTGGAAGATGCGATTCCGGATGAGGAGAAAGCCCGCCGCCTGGAAGTCCTGATGGCGCGCCAGCGACAAATCCAAATCGCACGCTACAAGAGGTATATCGGGACAATCTGCGAAGTGATGGTTGAAGGTAGAAACGCAGCCCGCGCTCAGTGGATGGGCCGGACTTCGCACAACAAGACCTTGAATTTCACCGCGCCGGAGGGCGCTGCTCCCCGGGTGGGGACCTATGTGCCCGTGATGGCAACGATCAGCTTTCCCAACAGTCTTCTAGGCGAATTGGTGATATAAGAAGCGAAGAAGCGGCGGTGCGAGCTGCGCCGCTGAAGGAGTCTCACATGGAAGTAGAGATGACCATCCGTGGCCTTTTGATGGATCCGGTGACGAATACGCCGATTGTGATCCTTAAGGATGTGGCGGGGGAATCGGTGCTGCCGATCTGGGTGGGGGTTTACGAGGCGAATGCGATTGCGCTGGAGATGGAAAAGGTGAACACGCCCCGGCCGATGACGCATGATTTGATCAAGAACGTGCTGACCGGGCTGGAGACGCAGGTGCATAAGGTGGTGGTGACGGAGCTGCGCGAGGACACGTTTTATGCGGTGATCTGGCTGGAGCGCGGGGGCGAGGTGGTGAGCATCGACTCGCGGCCGTCGGATGCGCTGGCGCTGGCGTTGCGGGTGGATTGTCCGATCTATGTGGATGAAGTGGTGCTGAAGAATTCGAAGCAGGCGGCGAACATGTCGGACCGGGTGACCGCCGAGGAGCTGAGGAAGTATCTGGAAGGGCTGAACGACGAGGATTTGGGGAAGTACAAGATGTAGGGGGAGTTGGTAATTTTGTAATTGGGTAATTTTGTAATTTGATGGCCTAGGCTGCTCGGTGATTTCCAGAACAACGGCATCTATCCTTCCTTTGTGATGCTTAATGTCAATTCTTGACATCATCTTATCCATCATGACATCATAGCGTCATCATGCGCACCACGTTGAACCTCGATGATGATGTCTTGGAGATCCTGCGGGAGTACTCGGAAACGCGGTCTCTGCCTATGGGAAAAGCTGCGTCGGAACTGGTGCGTAAAGGGGCGAACGCGCCTGTCCAGATGGAGAAAGTCGATGGTTTCTGGCGGGTGGTACTGCCCAAAAGCGGCCCTAAAATCACCAGCGAAGATGTAAAGCGGCTGTTGGAGGACGAGATTTAGTGCCGGGATATCTGCTCGACGCGAATGTGCTCGTCGCGCTGGCATGGCAGGAGCATTCTGCGCACGAGCGAGCGCGGCGCTGGTTTTCCCGTCATTCGCAGCAAGGCTGGGCGACTTGTCCCATGACGCAGGCGGCGCTGGTCCGCGTTCTGTCGAACCCACGATTCTCGCCACACAGTTTGACCCCAGCCGGCGCCTTGCAGGTGCTCACCCGAAACGTGGAACTTCCGGGACATGTATTCTGGGCGGACTCGATCGATTTGCCGCAAGCTGTGAGTCGGATGGCGACGGCGCCGACCGGCCATCAACAGATCACGGACGCGTACCTCGTCGCCTTGGCGATTCGTCACCGTGGGAAGTTGGCTACGCTAGACCGGGGGATTGTGCAGCTTGCGCCGGCGGGATCGGTGGAAGTGATTTCGTGATCGACTGGTGCGACTTTACATAATACCTGTTATCGGACATTGCGGCAGAGGGCTCTGGTTGCCCTCTGCCACGTAAAACTGCCGCTACTGTTCGACGATCTGGGTGACCGACGCCGAACTCCCGGCTATGTCCGAGTCTCCGTAGAAAGTCACCGTCACGTTGGCCGAGCCCACGGGCAGGGTGGAGGTGGTGAACTCCGCTGCGCCGCCCTTAAGCTCGATCGTGCCGAGGACCGTGTTCCCTGTGGTAAACGTAACTGGTCCGGTGGGCGTGGTGGTGGGTGAGTTGAGGAGGGCGGTGAAGGTGACCGCGTCGCCTTGGGTTGACGGGTTTGGCGATGAGGTAAGCCTGGCCGAGCTAGTGGTAGGCTGCACGACCTGGTTCAGGATCGCGGAGGAACTGCCTGCGTTGTATGCGTCGCCAAGGTAGACGGCGGTCAGCGGGAGGGTGCCGGCGTTGAGAACGGCTGTGGTGAGAGTCGCCACGCTGGTTTCGTTTATGGTTTGGCTGGGGACAAGTGTCGCAAACCCAATGCCATAGGGGCCAGAATTGAACCGAACCTTGCCAGTGGGATTGCCGATGAGACCGCCGGCGGTCGTGGTGACGACAGCGGTTAAGGTGACCTTCTGCCAATAGATCGAGGGATTCAGGCTTGAGGTTAGAGTGGTGGTGGTCGGGTCCCCCAAGACTACCAGCGTGTAGGCGCTGGACGTACTGGAATAATAAGGGCCCCATCCCGAATAGGTGGCGGTGACCTGGTTGGTTCCGACTGGGAGGACGGCATCGACGGTTGCGATGCAGGTATGGGCGCCGACCGTGGCGCTTCCGAAGAGGCTGTTGTTGTCGTAGAAGGATATCGTCCCTTGGCAGGAGGTGTAATAAACACCCTGGCAGTAACTCGAGGCATACAGTTGCGCCTGGAAAGTGAAATCACTGACCAATTCAGGCGAACCGGGTGGGTTTATCAGGGTGGTTGTTGTATCGCAGCCAGCGCTGGGCGCAGATTTGGTGTGCGCGCTAAAACCCGAATTCACAGTTTGCGTGACCGAGGCTGAATTTCCGGCAGGGTAAGTAACAGCGGGCCGGAAGGTGCCATCGCCGTTGCCGAAGAGCACGCTGAGGATTCCGGCACCCGTGCATGAATCGCAGTGGTTCGTCACCAGCAGATCGGGTACGCCGTCGCCGTTCACGTCAGCCACGGCTACTGGGTTGGGGTTCTGCACACCGGCGTCGTAGAGTACGGCGGAGCGAAACGTGCCATTGCCATTATTGAGCACCACGGAAACTGTACCGTGGCCGTTGTTCTCACCGGAGGAGTTGGTGAGAACGAGGTCGGGTTTGCCGTCGCCGTCGAGATCGGCGACGGCAAGTGCTATGGCAGTAGGAGCGCCCGAACTATAGCTCACTGCACTCTGGAAAGTTCCGTCGCCGTTACCAAGCAGCACGGAGACGCGTCCCGCCGCAGATCCGCAAGTGCGTGCCCTGGCGGCGCACGAGGTGACGAGGATGTCGAGCTTGCCATCCCCATTTACGTCCGCGGCAACAACGATGCCCGTGCCGGGTGCGCCGCCGGAGTCGTAGGTGACGACCGGCTGAAAGGTGCCGTCGCCCGTCCCGAGGAGAACGCCCACGAGGCCATGGGTGCTGCTTGAATCCCCCCAGTTCGAAACAACGATGTCTGGCTGGCCGTCGCCGTTGAGGTCTGCAACTGCCTGGCCACCCGAATCATATGTCACCGCCGGGCTGAAGGTTGTGCCAGCGGCTGGAGGCTTGGCGCTCTCGGCTTGTTGGGCTGAGGCGGCGAAGGCGATCAGGACGGTGAGAGCTGCGATGAGGAGAGTCAGGATGGGGGGGATGCGGAGCTCTTTTTCTGGGGTACGCTGGCTGGTCATGGGAGACCTCCTTGGGTGGTGCGTGATGCTAGGGGCCCTGACGTGCGTTCGAGTCTTGCGCTTACTCGATGTTGCTCGCGAACATCATCTGGTGAATCTCGTCTGGCGAATGCCATCCTGAGAGCCCAACTGGCGGGGCGGGGAGGATTGCAGCGGAGCTAGGACTCTACGGGCGAAACTTAGCACTGAGGGAAAGCTAAGTCAATGCTGAGTTGGGGCGCGTGAAGAACAGCAGGTTCCCCTCGGCGCGCTGCGCTTGCTCGGGGCAGGCTCTCCACTTCGCTTCCCTTTCCCTGCGGGAAAGCGAAGCTTCGGTCGGAATGACAAGTTTTACTCGAGATGCTATCCGCTCCTTACGGCAACGGCAAAGGCGTCGGGCCTTCGGCCCGAGGACAGCCGAGGGCGGCTGCCCCCACAAGAGCTTTCACCACTTCTCCGCATGAGCAGAGAGCTATCCGTTGGGGAAGACGAGTTTGGGATGGAAGAGGGTGCCGGCTACGCGGGTGGCAATGGCGATGAGGACGCGCTGTCCGTGGAAGACTTTGACCTGGCGGGCGCGGGAGAGTTCGGGGAGGTTGACGGGGCGGCCGCTGCGGATGCGGGCGGCGGTGGCGTCGTCGGCGGTGACGGAGGGAAATTGGGGCAGGAGCTGGCGGGGATGGATGAAGAAGGCTTCAAAGCGCGTTGCTCCAGCGTTAATGGCGGGTTCTTGATCTTCAGGGGCACGGTCAAGGACAGCAGGTTCCTCCACTGCGCTTCCCTTTCCCTGCGGGAAAGCGAAGCTTCGGTCGGAATGACAGGGTTTTACTTGAGCTGCTTGCTCTTTATTTTCTGTCTGCTCCTTCTTCTCTATATCTTCTATCTGCTCGTTATTACTATTCTCAATCCTCTCGTTGTTCTTAATCCCCTCGATTTCTTCGAGGGTGTGGGCCTGGGTGAGGTCGAATTCGGCTACGGCGGTGCGGCGGAGGGATTCGAGATGAGCTCCGGGGCCGAGGAGCTGGCCCATTTCGTGGGCGATGGAGCGCATGTAGGTTCCGGAGGAGACGCGGGCGCGGAAGTGGGCGCGGTCGCCGTCGACTGATAAGATGGCGAATTCCTTGATCTCGACTTGCACCGGCTTCAGGATTACCTCTTGCTGTTTTCTTGCGAGTTTGTAGGCGGGGACGCCGTGGATTTTTTTGGCGGAGAACGGTGGCGGAGTTTGCTCGATCAGGCCGTGAAATTTGGCGGCGAGTTGTTGGAGAGTGTCTAAGTCAAGGTCGGGGCTTCGGCCCGATGGAGAGCCGACCGCGGCTGTCCCCACATGGTCTGAGCAGGCTGGTCCCACGGCTGGCTCTAAGGGGTCGCCGTCGGCGTCGTAGGTGTTGGTGGCGAAGCCGAAGCGGATCACGCCTTCGTAGGTTTTCTCCGACGTGGTGTAGAACTGGGCGAGGCGGGTGAGGCTGCCGGTGACGAGCGGGAGCACGCCGGTGGCGAGGGGGTCGAGAGTGCCGAGATGGCCGACGGAACGCTGGCCGAGAATGCGGCGCATGCGGTTGACTACGTCGTGGGAAGTCCATCCGGCGGGCTTATCGATGATGATGACGCCATTCATTTAAGGGATTTGGTAATTTGGTAATCGGGCAATTTGGTAATTTGAAGACCGCGGCAAGTCTGCCTTCGATTTTCAATTACTAAATTACCCGATTACCAACTTACCAGATTTCTTATGCTTCCTATTCGTGATGACCAGCCTCGGTATAGCACGCCGTGGGTGAATTATTTTCTGATTGGGTTGAACCTGGTGATTTTTTTCTTCGAGTTTACGCTGGATCCGCAGAGCCTGGAGATACTGATTCGTCAGTTTGCCGTGGTGCCGTCGCATGTGGCGCTGTTTCTGTCGGGGTCGCAAAGGTATTCGCTGGTGGCGATCCTGCTTCCCTTCTTCACGTCACTTTTTTTGCACGGGTCATGGATGCATGTGATCGGGAACATGTGGTTTCTCTATATTTTTGGGGACAATTTGGAGGACTACTTAGGACCCTTCAAGTATTTAGTGTTTTACCTGCTGACGGGCGTGCTGGCGATGGGCACGCATATGGTGATGAATCTGCATTCGACGGCGCCGGCGCTGGGAGCGAGCGGAGCGATCGCGGGAGTGTTGGGAGCTTATTTCGTTCTTTATCCTAGGGCGCGGGTGCTGACGTGGTTTTTCGTGTTTGTATTGTGGGTGCCGGCGTGGGTGATCCTGGGGTATTGGTTTGTTTTGAATTTTCTGAGCGGGACCGCGACGACGCTGGCTGTGCCGGGGCAAAGCATGGGAGGCGTGGCCTTCTGGGCGCATGTGGGCGGATTTATCTCCGGAGCGCTGCTGGTGAAGGTGTTCGGCGAGCGGGGGTTGCGATATCCCTACGCGGTGGGTTGAGGGCGACAGCGTTGGCGCCGCCAAGTTGCATACGTCCTTCGCGCAAGGAACGCGCTCAGGATGACAGCGCGCGTTTTGGGGTAAGTTATTTCTTGGGGCGTGACTCCGGGGGGACAAGGCCCACGATGCGGTAGTAGACGACGAGCTGGCCGTAGTGCTCGCCGGAGTGCTCGACAAACCCCCACGCGCCGTCAGAAAATCGCGCCTGCTGATTGGCGAATGGGTCAACGAACAGGTCATTCATGCCGCCGTCTCCCTTGCTCTTGATCAGGTCCGCGCCCTCACCGAATGATTTTTTGACGAACGCGACAACCGCCGCTTTGGTCGCATAGTCAGAGCGCTTGGGGTCGCCGGTCGGCGGCTTCAACCCCTTGGCCGGGTTGATGAAGAAGTAATTTCCGCCTGCCGCGTGCAGAAGCTGCTCGGCAAAAGATCTTTGCGACGGATGCGGCTTGAAGTCGTACTTGTC
>PMXH01000355.1 GCA_003165855.1 Acidobacteriaceae bacterium
GAGCCCACGCGCAAGGGCTTTGGCCAGTCGCTCGCAGAGAATGGCGATGATGAGCGCGTGGTTTGTCTGGGGCTGGACATTTCCGGATCGATCACCATCAGCGAGTTCTATGCCGGCAAGCCGGAGCGCAAGAAGCGCTGGATCAGCATGGGGATCGCCGAACAATCGGCCACGTCGGCGGCCGCGGGGCTGGCCAAGGAAGGGAAGCTGCCGGTGCTGGGCACTTATGCCACGTTTGCCGCGGCTCGCAATCTGGATCAGATCCGCACTTCGGTCTGCTACGGAAACTTCAATGTCCTGATTGCCGGAGCGCACGGCGGGGTCTCGGTTGGCCCCGACGGCGCCACGCATCAGGCGCTCGAAGACTTGTTCGCCATGCAAGGCCTGCCCAACATGTCAGTGGTCGTGCCCTGTGATGTAATCGAGACGCGCAAGGCCACGAATTACCTGCTGATGCAACATGTGGGTCCGAAGTATATTCGCTTTGCCCGCGAAGCCACGCCTGTGGTCACGAATGAGAAGACGCCTTTTGTGTTCGGTAAAGCGAACGTGATTCGCCTGCGCAGCGAGGCGGCGACCTTCGCCGACGCGTTTGAGACCCGGCTGGCTGCCGGTTACAAAGATGAGCGCGAAGACCTGAGCATCATTGCTTGTGGGCCCATGGTTCCCGAGGCGATGCGCGCGGCCTACATCCTCAAGCGAGACTACGGCTACGAAACCCGGGTTCTGAACCTGCACACGCTCAAGCCGATTGATACGGAAGCCATCATTCGCGCCGCCGAAGATACGGGCGTTGTGATTACCGCCGAAGAGCACCAGATTGGAGCGCTGGCGTGGCGGGTCAGCGGCATCCTGACCGAAACTCCGCGACTCTACGATGTGCCTCTGATCACGGGAGCGATTGGAGTGAAGGACCGTTTCGGGGATTCGGGCGCGCCCTGGGAGTTAATCAAGGAATTCGAAGTGAGCGCCGAACACATCGCCCGCAAGGCCGTGGAGTTGATGGCCTTCAAGAAGAAGCGGGCGGAAGAGAAGAGGGAAGGGCGCGAGCATCTCTTCTACGCGGGCATGCGCTAGCGCAAGCGGCATCACTTCTCAAAATCCAACTCAGCGAGCCTCGCCGAGTCGTGGTCGGTCCCATGCAGCTTTGCGATTTTCAATCGCCCACCAACTCGATTTCCCTGGAATCGAGTTGGTCAGAGGGGCGGCTGCTGATTCGGGCAAGCCAGAAACTCAGCAACGAAACTCCTCCCAACAGCGCGACGCAGCCGGGCCACGCCGCCCAACGCCAGAACCAGTCGGTGAGCGTGGCGCCCACGCTTCCTCCCAGATAGTAGAAGGTCACATAGAGTCCGGCGGCAGAGGAGCGGGCGCGGCCAGCGATGGCGCCCGTTTGCACGGTGGCTGCCGCCTGCGCCACGAAGACTCCCGAAGAAAAGATGGCGAGCCCAACAATCACCACCGGCAGCGATTTCACCAGGGTGAAGAGCAGTCCCACGATCATCATGCTGCAATAGAGGACGGTGGCGTGGCGGAAGCCGAATCGATCGAGAAACCAACCGGACTGCGGCGTGATGACCACTCCCAGCAGGTAGACAAAGAAAATGCTGCCCAGCTGTGCCGAGTTCAAATGAAAGGGTGCGGCGGCAAGGTAAAAGTTCGCATAGGTAAAGCACCCGACCAGCGCGAACAGGACGGTAGCTCCCATGCCGAAGTTGGCCAGCAGCCGCGGATTCCGCAGATGTTGTTTGGCGTGGTTCACCACCTGCTGCAAATGTTCCGCGCGCACAAAATTCTTGGCCAGAGGAAGCCAGGCGCGGACCACAACCGCTCCGGCCAGGTTGAGGGCGGCGAGCACCAAGAAGGTAGCGCGCCAATGCCAGTGAGTGGCGATTACACCGGAGATGAAGCGCCCAAGAAATCCGCCGAACACCGTTCCCGTCACATAGGCGGACATGGCGCGGCCCACGCGGCGTCCAGCCCATTCTTCATTTACGTAGGCGAGCATCACCGCGATGACGCCCGGCACGAAAAGACCTTGGGCAAACCGCCAGAAGATGAGCGCTTTCAGGCTGGTGGAAGTCGCTGCCAGGGCGGTTGGAATCGTAAGCAGGAACAACGAAGGTACGATGACCTTCTTGCGGCCGCGGCGCTCGGCAATCATGCCAATGAACGGCGCGGTGAGTGCGGTGGCGAAAATGGTCGCGCTTACGGTGAGACTGACTTGCAACTCGGAGGCATGAAACACCTCTCGCAACATGGGCAGCAACGGCTGTGTGCAGTAGACGTTGAGGAACGTACACATGCCAGCCAGCATGGTCGCAACTGTCGCCTTGTCGAGTTTTTGCAAGTAGACGGGAAACTCCGAGCTTTCTTCTTGTCTTCTGTTTTCTGATGATATGCGAAGTTTCCCGGCAAGCGGGTATCCGCGGGCTGAACCTCTTTTGTGGAGAGTACGCTCGAAGCGTCGCCGATTAATCAATCCCAGCGGCTAGGGAAGTTGTTGCTCTAGAACTTGTGCGAATTCAAGATTCCGTTCAGTTCTCCTCGTGAGGACGCATATTGCCGGTTCGCAGATAGCGGTTGTGCCAACCCAGCGATTCGCCCAGCAGGTGCGGCGTGTGTTTGCCATAGGACAGCCGTTCCGAACGGTTCAGATAATCGAGCAGCAAAGGTTTGTAGTCCGGACTGGAACACTTTTCGATGATGAGATGCGCACGCTGACGGGGCGAGAGTCCGCGCAAATCCGCCAGTCCTTGCTCGGTGACAACGACCTGCACGTCGTGCTCGGTGTGGTCGACATGCGAAACCATGGGAACGATGGTCGAGATGGTGCCATGCTGCGCCGTCGACGGAGCCATGAAGATCGAGAGATATCCGTTGCGGGCGAAATCGCCGGAGCCGCCAATGCCGTTCTGGATGCGCGATCCCATGACATGGGTCGAGTTGACGTTGCCGTAGATATCGGCCTCGATCATGCCGTTCATGGCGATGACGCCGAGGCGGCGAATGATTTCGGGATGATTCGAGATCTCCTGCGAGCGCAGAACGATGCGCTCCCGGTAGTTGGCCATATCGGCATTCACTTCGTTCAGCATATCCGGGCTCATGGAGAATGCCGTGGCTGAAACTGAAGTCAGCTTGCCGGATTTCAGCAGGCGAATCATGCCGTCTTGAATCACCTCGGTGTAAGACGTCAGGCCTTCAAAGGGGCCTTCCTCAAGCCCAAACAGAACCGCGTTGGCGATGTTGCCGACGCCGGATTGCAGCGGGAGGAGATTCGCGGGCATGCGGCCCTTCTTCACTTCCCAACCGAGGAATTCGAGAATGTGGCCGGCGATGCGCTTGGACGCTTGGTCAGGCGCTTTGAAGGCGCTGTTGCGGTCAGGAGAATCGGTGAGCACAATAGCGACCACCTTCTCCGGCGGAACTTCGAGGTAAGGCGTGCCGATGCGCTGGCCGGGACGCACCAGCGGAATCGGTCCGCGATTCGGCGGCGGCTGCAGACCGTAATAGATATCGTGCATGCCCTCGAGTGCGGCCGGCTGCCAGGAGTTGACCTCGAGGATCACGCGCTCCGCTTGATCGATCCACGTCTTGTTGTTGCCGATGGATGAACTCGGCACCAGACGGCCGTCTTCCAGCACGGCGGTGACTTCGATCAGAGCGACATCGAGTTTGCCCAGGAACCCGTACTCCACGAACTGGGCGACATGGCTGAGGTGAATGTCCATGTAGTCCATTTCGCCGGCGTTGATGCGCTTGCGGGTTTCCGGATCGGACTGATAGGGAAGGCGCAAGTGGATGCCTCCCGCCATGGCGAGCGCTCCATCCAACTCAGGGCCGGTGGATGCGCCGGTAAAGACGCTGACCTGAAACTTCTGCCCGCGGAAGTTTGCATCCGCAATGTGGCGCGCCAGTTCGATTGGAACTGCCTTGGGATAACCCGACCCGGTGAATCCACTCATGCCGACCTGGTCGCCGGACTTGATGAGGGCGGCAGCTTCGTCGGCGCTCATAATCTTCTGCGCCAGATTCGAATTCAAAACCCGCGTAGTGGTTGACGAAACAACAGTAGACATGCGCAAAGCCCTTCGACAGAGAAGGATTTGATCGCTCAAACTGTACTGCCACCGCGTCCCTCCGTCTGTGAGCTACGTCACAGGGGAAGGAATATCTGCAGACGTCGGTAGTGGCTCAGTTTGAATTCATCCTCTTTCGTGAGGCCGTCATCCCGAAACGCGGCGTACTTCAGCCGCGTGAGGGATCTCCCGTGGATACAGCCAATGGGAGATCCTTCGCTCCGCCTGAAAAACGGCTGCGCTCAGGATGACGCCGAAATGGGCCGAGAATTCAAATTGAGCCACTACCAGACCGTCCCTCATGGGAGCATGTTTCTATCGGGTATGATACTTTCGATGATTCGCACAGTGGGGTGCGACATAGGATTGGCAGTTCTTCGAGATCATTCCGAAAACTCATGACCAAGAAATTCCGCGTTTTTGCCACCTGCGATATTGGAGAAGCCATTGACCTGCTGCGCCACCGGGGATACGAGGTAGAGGTTTATCCGCAACCGGAAGCGCCGCCGAAGAGTCTGATTCTCGAAAGGGTGAGTTCCGGCATTGACGGCTTGATCACCACGCTACGGGACCCGATCGATGCGGAAGTCTTCGCGGCAGGCAAGAACACGTTGAAGGTGGTGGCGCAATTCGCTGTCGGGTTCGACAACATCAATCGCGCCGACGCCAACCGTTACAAGATTCCTTTCACCAACACGGCGGACGTTCTAACCGAGGCCACCGCGGAGTTCGCCTTCTTCATGCTGGGCATTCTGGCGCGCAAGATGTGGCCGGCCGAGCACCTCACGCGCGACAACCAGTGGGGATATTGGCATCCTTACCTGCCGTTTCTGGGCGATGAAGTCACGGGCAAAACCATCGCGATCATCGGCACGGGGCGGATTGGGCTGGCGCTGATCAAGAAATGCGCCGGCTTCGAAATGAACATGCTGTGCTACGACCCGGCTTATGAGAATCACGATTACATCAAGGCCATTCAAGAGAACATGGACTTGCGCCACGCGCGCGGGATTTCCAAAGACAAGAACTGGATCAAGTATGTGACGTTTGAGGACGCCCTGCGCCAGGCTGACTTTGTCAGCGTGCATGTGCCGCTGTTGCGCGCGGGTGAGAGCGCTACGCCCACCTATCATCTATTTAACGAACAGACCTTGCGGTTGATGAAGCCGACAGCTTTTCTAGTAAACGACTCGCGTGGGCCGGTCATCGATGAAGCGGCCCTGGTGAAGGCCCTGCGGGAGAACTGGATTGCCGGCGCCGCGCTCGATGTCTACGAAAAAGAGCCGCTGCCCGCGGACTCGCCGCTTCGCGATCCTGCGATCGCCGACCGCTGCCGCCTGTTTCCCCACTTCGCCAGCGCGGCGCGCATCACGCGACTTTCCACTGATCCCGACAAAGGCATGGCCGGACGCTGCGTGCAGGGATTGATCGACGTGCTCGAAGCCAACTACGGCGGCGATGTCACGAAGATGCCGTTTGTGGTGAATAAGGAGGCGTTCGGAAAATCCTAGTCCGTAAGCGTGTGCGGCGATCGGAAAGGTTAAACATCCAAGCCGATCGACCTCATCAGAGCCAAGCCGTTGCTCTTCGTGACTACGCCTTCCTGCAGCTTGTAATCGAAATGCATTTTTCCATTTTCAAAATCCTCTTGAAAATGGACGTTGCACAGATGGCCATTCAGTGCGTCGCCGATATCGACCAGCGCCAAATCGTGAGTCGTCACCAATCCGATCGCTCCGCGATTCAGCAGCGCGCGAACAATGCCTTCTGCCCCGATGCGGCGATCCTTTGAGTTTGTGCCCTGCAGAAGTTCATCCAGCAGGAACAGCAACGGAGGGTCGGCGCTCGTAAAGTCAAAAAGCTTGCGAAGCCGGGTGATCTCGGCATAAAAGCGCGAACTGCCTTCCTGCAAAGAGTCGTTCACGCGGATGCTGGCGCCTACGTGCAGCGGCGTCAGTCGAAGACGCTTTGCCCGCACCGGCGCACCAGCCATGGCGAGGACGGCATTGATTCCGACCATGCGCAGCAGAGTGCTCTTGCCCGACATATTCGAACCGCTGACCAGAAACACTTGCCTGCCATCGGAGAGACGGACATCATTGCAAATACAAGTGCCTGCCGGAATCAGCGGGTGTCCGATGTCTGTCCCATCGAAGCATGCGGCGCCCTGGACGAACTCGGGAAAGGGATCGTCGGGATGCTCGTGGCTGTAGGTGGCTAAACACAAGAGCGCTTCGATCTCGCCAATCACGCTCAGCCACGACCGGACTGCGTGGCCGTGAGCGCGTCGCCAGCGTTCTGCCGTAAACGCCACTTGCACGGAATAAAGGAGTGGGACATTGAGTACGCGGACAAACACATTGTCGCGCGAATCGATCAAGTCAACGAGGGTGCTCAGACCGGCGATCGCGCGCGAGCTTGTAAGTTGGTGCGACGAGAGTTCGCGCTGCAGTGATTGCAGACGCGGGGCACGGAAACTGTGCCGTTCGACTCGCGCCAGAACCCCTGCCAGCAAGCCTAAATCACGGAATGCCTGCTCGGAGCCGTGCAGGACTTCCTCCAAAGGCTTGCGCAGCCGATAGTTTATGAGCGCCTCCAGCAGAACGATCAAGAGGAACGGCGTGGCAATTCCGAAATAGCCCCAAACCACAGCACCCGTGACCGCTGCAATAGCAAGGAACGGCGCCAGCCAAGGAATCCATTGCGGCCTCATCTGGTTCGGCGCTTCCGCCCAATGCAACAACGCTTCGGGATACACTCCCACGCTGGCATCTTCCCCGAGTACGGCCAAGTCTTCCCGAAGATCGAGTTCGTCGCGCAGTTCGCGCACTGCCGTGTGCCGTTCTTCAATCTGGCTGACGGCGGAAGGAGACAGCAGCCATTTCGCAAGAGCCTCCTCGCCAATGCGAGTGCGCGCGGTGGAAAGAAGTTCGAACAAACCGCCTCGGCCAAACAAGTCGAGGTCGGCGGCATACACATGATGAGGATCGTTGAAGCGTTCGCCGGTCTCCCCGGTGCCGGGCCAGCGGTTCTCGATTCGAGCCATGCCGTTTCGATAGAAGGAAGCTCCACGCTGGGCCAGGTCTCGAAAGCGCAACACGCGCGAATGATAGGCTGCGGTGAATACGAACAGAATCAACGGCACGAGTATCCACCAAGGGGAGAGTGCTTGCCTTCTGAGGGATTCCCAGGCGATCCCCGCGGCAACCACGGCCAACGCTAAGCGAACGTTGCCGAGACGCATGTGCAGCGCTTCGCCACGAGCGACCCGACGTTCGCGATCCTGGAGACGCTGCCTGTATTCTTCGACGGCCAGCACAGTTTGAGAATACATCAGGCGTTTCGTGAGCGGACGGAAGTATTCAGTTCTGAAAGACTGTTGCGGCGTTTCTCGACGATTCTCGGCGTCATGGGTTCCTCAGGCCGCCCATTCCCGCTAGAATGAGGCTTCGTCGATTTTGCCCAAGGACACGAATGAAAACACGAGCTCTTTTTCTTCTCTTTGTTCTGCTGTTTCTGATTCCTTTCGTCGCCGCCGAAACTCCCGGCACGGAGAGTCCACTCAAGTTGATTCCCGAACCCAAAGAGGTGCAGGTGCACGATGGCAGTTTTCGGGTCAGGCCCACCACCAGAATCCTGGTGGAGTTTGGACATCAAGCCGAAGACCGCATCGCCGCGGAAACACTGGCCGAAGAGATTCACGACCAGTCTGGATTGAAGGTGAACATTACCGGCTCCAAGGAGAAGACTCGACAAGTGCGAAGCACGATCGTGCTGGCGCGCCTGCAAGATCGAAGCGTGAAGGATTTTCTGGAAGCGAAGGGACTGAAGGCGGATTCGATCGGCGATCAGGGCTACCTGCTGTTCTCAGATAAATCCCATTTGATCGTCGCCGCGAATACCGGCCAGGGTCTGTTCTATGGTGTGCAGACGTTGCGGCAGTTGCTGCGCAAAGACGATGGAAAGCTGGTCTGTCCGGCGGTTGCGATTCGCGACTGGCCCAGCATGGAGTGGCGAGGCGTGCAGGACGACCTCAGCCGCGGTCCCATTCCCACGGAAGACTTCATGAAGCGCCAGATTCGCACCCTGGCAGCCTACAAGGTGAACATGTTCGCTCTCTACATGGAGCATGTGTTCGATTTCGCCAGCCAACCTCTGGTCGCCCCAAAGGAAGCCGCGCTTACGCCGCAGGAAATCAAGGCTCTGGTGGATTATGCCCAGGACCGCTACGTCACGATTCTTCCCGAGCAACAGACGTTTGGGCATCTCCATCACATGCTGAAGTATGAGATCTACGCCGATGTGGCGGAGCGGCCGCACGGCCACGTTCTCACTCCGACGAAGGAGCGCTCGTACGACATCATCAAGGCCATGTATGCGGACCTGGTGCCGCTGTTTCCGGGGCCGTTTCTGCATGTTGGAGGCGACGAGACTTTTGAACTGGGGCACGGACAAACGGCGGCGCGCGTGGCAGAGGTTGGCCTGGGCCGCGTTTATCTCGAGCACATGCAGAAAGTCAGCGCCATTCTCCAGCCCTATCACAAGCAGCTTATGTTCTGGGGAGACATCGCGCTGAAGTATCCGCAACTGCTCGACATTCTGCCCAAGGACATCATCGCTGTCCCGTGGGATTACGATCCGCGGCCGAGCTTTGAGAGCATCATCAAACCGTATCGCGATGCCGGCCTGCGCGTGATCGTGGCACCGGGCGCGAACAACTGGAACCAGATCTGGCCGGACCTGGATGCGAGCTTCGTGAATATTCGCAACTTCGTGCGCGACGGGCAGAAGCTGGGCGCGATGGGCATGCTCAACACCACGTGGAATGACGACGGAGAATCGCTCTACGGGATGGCCTGGCCGGCGCTGATTTTCGGCGCGGCTGCGGGATGGCAAGCCGGCGAGTCGAACATCGACGACTTCAAGAACGCCTACGACTGGGCCTTCTATCGCAACGGAGACGCCACTTTCCGCGATGCGATGGAAAATCTGGACCACGGGCATCAGGCGCTGGCTAAGATCAAAGTCGACAACGAGACGGACGATTTGTTCTGGATTGACCCTTTCACTCCGGAGGGAGCCAGGATGATGCAGAGGCTGGCACCGGCCGCTCCTGAGATGCGTTTAGGCGCCGAGCACGCGCTGGAGTCGCTCTACCGCAATGCGGCCAAAGCCCACGCGAATCAAAACACACTGGCTGACATGATTGTGGGCGCATGGCGCTGGGATACGCTGGGCATGAAAGTCGAGTTCACGCAGGAGATCAACCAGTTCTACTGGGACGCTTTCCAGAACCAGGCCGACAGGGACCGCGTGGACAATGACCTGGCGGAAATCACGGAGACCAACGCGCGGCTGGAAGATCTGCGCGACGCTACCACGCGTCTGAGCGGGATGTACCGCGAAGCGTGGTTGCGAGAATACAACCCCTTCTGGCTTGACAATGTTCTCGTACGCTACGACACACTGGCCCGCGAATTTCAGAAAAAGATCGTCGCTGTGCGCCAGGCGCGCCGGCAATACGATGCGACCAAGACTCTTGCGCCGCCGCAGGAGTTGGGGTTCTACTTGCAGCCGTAGAAGAGGGCTGTCGNNAGTATCGCTGAACCATGGACGCATCCTTCGTTCATCGATTCGGTTACCGATCTGCAAAGACGACGGCAGATTCGCTCGTCGTGCCAGCCTGACGATATACAGTTCCACGATCGGTCAGCCATCTGCACCGCTGCACTGCCGGACTACCTTGGATACCCTGTTCCCGGCACGCTTTAGGGCGAACTGGAGCGCATCAAAATTGAGGCGATCTATGAAAAAACGTGTCTTCTTCATACGGAATCCTGGCTTCATCACGCCCACCCAGGCNNGCAATCGCCTGACGGAGGCGCTCGACGAAGTCCGATCGAGCAGAGCCCGCGTGCTGGACCTCACACTTTCGAATCCGACACGGGCCGGGCTGCACTATGACGAGCCGCTGATCCTTCGATCGTTGGCCTCGCCCAGGGCTATGGATTACGATCCTCAGCCGAAAGGTTTGTCCAGCGCGCGGGCAGCGGTTGTGGAGTACTACCAAGCTCAGCATGGGATGCACGTCAATGCGGAGCGGTTGATTCTCACCACGAGTACCAGTGAAGGTTATTCCTTCGTGTTCCGATTGCTTTGCAATCCCGGCGATGAGTTGCTGGTTCCGAAACCAAGCTATCCCTTGTTCGAATTTCTGGGCGACCTGCAGGACGTNNCCCGCCCAGGGCACCCCCGGACAGCCCGGCCAGGAGGACCTTCACAGACGCTGGGTCGTCAGCCTGGCAGCGGTCGTAGAGCCGCCCCTGCTCGGGCACCGCCACCAGTGGCCCGGCGGCGCTGGTGGAAGCAGCGCTGGCGCGACTCGAGGTAATCGCCGACACTTATCTCACGATGAATGCGCCCATACAGTGGGCCACACCGGCGCTGCTGGGTCAGCGGCAAAGCATTCAGCGGCAATTGCTGGATCGAGTGCTCGCGAATCTCGCCGAGCTCGACCGCCAGCTTTCCGCTCAGAAGACGTGCCAGCGTTTGAGTGTGGAAGGCGGATGG
>PMXH01000571.1 GCA_003165855.1 Acidobacteriaceae bacterium
CCCAGGATGTTGGTGGAGAACCATCCGTTCAGGCCCAGCATGCGCGCCTTGAAGCCGGGCGCGAGGATTGTCTTCATCAGAGTCTGCCCGGTTTTAAAATCTTTGCCGCAGATCGGCGCTTCGTTCTTCCGCGAGAGTTCGAGCATCACCGGCAAGTCCACCGTCAGGTTCGGCGCGCCGTTTGCGAACGGCACACCCTCCATCAGCGACGCGTAGGCATAGATCATCGAGGGCGCAATCTTCTCGTCGTTCTCGCGCAGCGCCTTCTCGAACAACTTCACCGACTGGTGGGCCTCGGTCGCCTCGATGTAGGACTCTGTCGATCCGCACCACATGGTGATCAGCCGGCTCGCTCCGCTGGTCTTCTTGAAGTCGCGGATGTCGTCACGTAATTGTTCGGCAAGATCCATTTTCGTCTTGCCCTTCTTTACGTTCGGCCCGTCGATCTTCTTCACGTAGTTGTGATCGAACACCGCCGAGCGTGGCGTTACCGAAGAAAGAAACGGCTTTAACTGGTCGAGCAACCTCTGATCCAGCACTCCCGCATTCGAGCCCGCTTCGTACATGTTGTCTTCAAAGATGTCCCAGCCCGTGAAGACCAGGTCGTCGAGTCCGGCCAACGGCACAAACTCCTTGATCTTCGGCGAACGCCCGTCCGTGCGCTTTCCCAGGCGCACTGTACCCATTTGAGTGAGCGAGCCGATCGGCTTTGCCAGGCCTTTGCGAATGGCCTCCACTCCCGCGACAAACGTGGTCGCCACCGCGCCCATACCCGGGATCATCACGCCCAGCTTCCCTTTTGCGGGCTGGATCGTGCCGTTGTTCTTGGAACCGCTGTGAGCCCTGCCTTCGGACTTCACGTCGTCTTTCACTTCGATGCGCGTTGTCTTCGATGCCGTACTTGCGGACTTCTTCCGTATCGCCATATTTTGGCCGCTTCCTCAGTAAGAATCTGTATGGATGTGCAAACCTTGTATGTTCTCGTATCAGGTGGGACTTTTGCAAATGAGAGCGGCCAAACGCGCAAAAAATCAATTCAACGGGGCAGAGCGAGCATCGGTTGGAAGAGTCTACAATCGCCCGCCGAAAAGCATAATCGCCAGCATCAGCAGCATATAGGCGTACCACAGGTTAGCCCAGTCGAGCCGCTTCGCTGCTTTCCAACTCCCGGTCGCGGCCACGGGCATCAGGACCAACCAAAATAGTAGGGCAAACGCGACGAACCTCTGGCTCCAGTCAAACCGCTTCCAGTGATCGAAGACCGCGAGGCACACGTTTACCGTGACGACGACGGCGAAAGACTTGATCAACCAGAGTGGCATCCCAGAAGCACCCCGCGCATTTACTTGTTCCATCGCACCTCACCTCGTGCGGCATTATAGCCCCATCCTTAACACCAGCGGCCTTTGATCGGCGTGACGCTACTGCGGTCACGGCACAGTCGCGAATGACTCCCATAAATATTTTGCGTTGGACTCTAGCGCGAACATCCTTCATAGTGGAATCACTTCGCAAACCAGCTCTGCAGCCGGTCCCGCGAAGCTGATGTTTGCATGCCAGCCTTGCTGCGGCATTGCAATTCTCCTGACCCTGTTGTTCTCCACTCAATCTGAGTCCACGCCATTCGGCCTTGCGCCGGTAGTGTGCCTCTTCAGACTAGGAAAAAAGAACAGGAGATTCCAATGAAATCGATTCGCAAGTTCGCCTACGCCGCTGCCTTAACCTTGAGTGCCTTGAACTTCGCGCCCAGCCTGGCTTCCGCCCAGGAAGCTGCCGGAACTTTCACGTTGGGCCACGAAGTACACTGGCAGAACGCCGTTGTGCCGGCGGGAAAGTACCGTTTCACCATCGGATCGAACGGCACTGCGGAAATGCTGACGCTGCGGAAGCTCAGCGGCAGTGAAACCCGTTTCATGCTGCTGGTGAACAACGAGGAAGCCTCCGGGCCGTCGGAACTCAGCCAGCTCGTCGTGGTTTCCCGATCAAGCGGAAACTTCGTCAGCACGATGCAGCTTCCCGAGTTCGGAATGACGCTGCATTTTGCAGTGCCCGCTGAAACTCGTGAAGTGGCGCAAACCGTCGCAACCACGACCGCTTCCGCCGCTCGCTAGTTGATCCCTGCCCAAATCCCGAGGGCAGATCCCCTTTCTGTCCTCGGGCCTTCCTTGCGTTGTTTGAATTCCCCCCGGTGCGCGAGGGATCGCTTCCTGACTTCGCCCCAGAAACCGCTCTGTGATCGAAATGAAGGCCCAGGATGTGACAAAAAACATCACCCCCTGGAGCAGGGAGGGTTGGTTTCCTTAGGTGGGCTTCGGTGAGCTGACGTTGCCCTTTACTTCCTCACTCAGCACAATGGCTTCGGCAATCTCCCTCATCGCCTTGCGCTTCTGCCGGCTCTGCCGTTGCAACGTCAGGTAGGCTTGTTCCTCGCTCAATCCAAGATCGCGCTGCAGGATTCCTTTGGCGCGCTCCACCACTTTGCGGGTTTGCAGTTGCTCCCACAAAGTGGAGTTGGCACCTTCCAGCCGTGCCATCTCAATCTCCGCGCCGACCAGAAATCCGATCGTCGCAATCGTCTGAACTTGCCGCCGGGTGTAGGTGTGCGGCAGCCGATGCTGCACGTTGATCACCCCCATCACGCGCCCCCTGCACATCAAGGGCACCGACAGGAAGGCTTCATAGGTGTCTTCCGGAAGCTCGTGGAAAAACTGGAACCGCGGATCGAGCGCCGCCTTTTCGGTAACCGCCACCGGCTCCTGGTGTTCCGCCACCCATCCCGTAATGCCCTGTCCCAGTCGCACCTTCAGGCGATCGACAACTTCTGGATGCGGATTCTTCGAAGCCCGCAGAACCAGATCTTCGCCCTCCAGCACATAAATAAGACAGGAATCGCACTTCACCAGTGCAGAAGCAAAATCGACTACACGAGTCAGTACTCCGTGGAAACCGTCCGCGGTCGCCAACCGAACGCCAATCTCGTGCAGCACATCAACATGTGAGTCCTCTACTGATATGAATGGGTCCATGAATAAGATTATCGGCTCTTTTCATGCTCTGTCTAACTCCAAATTTCAATGATTGCCATGAACGATTTGCCGCGTAATTGTTACCGTCCTTTAACATCCTTTGCGGCAGCGACGCATCGCCTCGTCGCGATTCCCATATCTGTGCTAAAACTTTTGCGGAGTCACTCTCCATGTCCGATAAGGTCGCACTCATCACCGGGTCCTCCAGCGGCTTCGGATTGCTTACATCGATCGAACTGGCCAAGGCCGGCTTTCGTGTCGTCGCCACCATGCGTGATCTGAAACGCCGTGACCGCCTCGATCAAGCCGCAACTGCGGCGGGGATCGCCGCCCAACTCGAAGTCCGTGCGCTCGACGTAACCAACTTCGACGCGCTCCCCGCCTTCGTTGACTCGGTAGTTCGCGACCACGGCCGCCTCGATGTCCTTATCGCATCAATCGCGCAAGACCCCAACCCAAAGCTCCGCTACCTGGTCGGCCGCGACGCCAAGATTCAGCTCGCCCTGAAGCGCATCCTACCGTGGAAGTGGCACGAGAAGTTGGTGGCCAACTTCCTGAAGATCGATTGAACAAGATTGAGTGATTGAGTCAATGAGCCAATTTGCGTAGCGCGCTGCCGCAGGATATGTTTTCAATGACTCAATGGCTCAATCTCTCAATGACCCAATCCTGTCCGCGACTCATTTTCCTACTTCATCTCCAGGTCCACCGTCTTCACCGGCAAATCCCAATGTCCGTCCAAAATCTCGAACCGCCGCTGCTCTTCGCGCTGGAAAGTTTCCTGATCCGGATACATCTGCTTCTGCAGCGCCGCTTCATCGAACGGTTCATTGGCCACGGTCGCATTCTTGAAGACGATAGTCACGCGGAAATCCCAGCGCCCGTCTTCCGTGGTGTGATAGCGCGGTTGATCCATCCAGACCTTCGCAATCCGCCCCATCTCCGCTTCCTTCTTGAGCACGGGGTAGTGATTCTTCTTGAATAGTTTGAGAAACTCATCCGCATGCCCCCACTTGGCTTTGTAGTAATACTCAACCACGAAGGGCTTATCGGAAGTCGCGGGTGCGGATTGGGCGTAGGAAAAGTTGAGCAGCGTGATGGTGAAGAAAAGAAGCAATGCGAGAACACGGGACATTCGAATCACGGGGCCCTCCTCGTAAATGTCAGCTAGTACACTAACAAAAATATCGTAGAGACGTCGCTTGCGACGTCTCTGCCGGCGGCGTCCGAACGATGGCTAAGAGGAAACGCATTGGAAGGCGACAAGCAACAAATCCTGAAGCTGTTCGAAGACGGCGACCGCGCCCTGATCGCCGCCGACATCGCCGAACTCTCGCGCATCTTCGCCGACGACTACATGCAATACGATGAATTCGGCGAGTCCCGAACCAAACAGGATGTGATCACCAATCTAAAGACCGCCGCAACCCGCTACCTCTCGATGACGTCTACGGGCCGCGGCATTCGCCTGCTCAGCGACGAACTGGCCATCGTTCATGGATCAGAAGAAGATGACGTCGAGCAAGATGGACAACGATTCCCGGTTCGCTATATCTACATGGACGTGGTGGTGAAGCGCGATGGCAGGTGGCAGATTGTGGGATCACAGCTGGCACGGGGAGCCGGAGACAAGTAACGCGCTAGCGTCACTAACGGGTGGCCGCTGATGCCTGGCGGCTAATCCTATTCTGCCAGTGAGTCCAGACAAAATAGGCCGCTCCTGCCACCACCACGACTCCAATCACCGCATCGAACTTATGGAAGTATTTTCCCAGCTCGCGCCAGTTCTCGCCCAGCTTCATGCCGAGATAGGCCAGGCCCAGGCACCACGGCCACGACCCTAGAAACGTGTACAAATGAAACCGTCCCCGCGGCATGCGCGCCACTCCCGCCGGCAGCGCGATGAAGGTGCGAATCACCGGCAGCAGACGCCCGATGAACACCGCCAGATATCCCCAGCGCGCGAAGAAGCGGTCGGCCCAGTCGAGTTCCCGCCGCCCCATCAGAATCCAGCGCCCATAGCGCTCCACCAGAGGACGCCCACCGTAACACCCGATCTCGTATGCCACCAACGAGCCAAGATTGCATCCAAGCGCACCCGCCGTCGCTACCCATAGCAGCTTGAATGTGCCCTGGAAGACCAGATAGCCGGCAAACGGCATAATCAATTCCGAGGGCAACGGGATGCACGCCGACTCAATCGCCATCAGCAGCACGATGCCGCCGTAACCGGTCGCGGCGATTACGGAATTGATGAACACGAAGATGACAGCCAGAAGTTTTTCAGTCATTGGGAGAAGCAGTTGCCAGTACCCAGTGAAAACTTTTCGGACCAAACACTTTGGTACTAGGTACTGGGCACTGAACTCAAGTGTATCGGAAATTTGCGAGGGAAAGGCCGCGCTAGAACGAGCCGTCCTGGGTAAAGGTGTAGCCGGGCAGCGCCGCGCCTTGCGGGGTCTTGGTTATCTTGATGCGCACGGTTGGCGCGTCAGGAGCGGTAATGCCAGCCGGCCGCAGCATGGCGTATTGTGCAAACACTTCGTGATAGACCTTGGTGACCAAATAGTCCTGGCCATCGGCATCGCTGCGCCAGACTTGCCCGAGTTGGATGGAACTTACGGCCACGATAGCTTCCTGAATGCTGAGAGATTGTCTCAAGACTACCGGGGTGCATGGTGCGAGTCAATTCCCCGCGTGGTTACCGAGGTCTCTGTTAAGATGTTGCCCTCATGCCTCGCGGACGCACGCCCCGCCAGCCCGCCCGCACCGGCCGTCAAGACCGTGTGGCACGGGCGCCCCTGTCCACGAAGCCAGCGCCCCAAAAGTCGCGCGGAAGCAAAGATACTCGAATAACCAAAGATGCCCGTGTGGGGACGGGCGCTCCCGCGCGTCCCCGGGGCGAAGCCCCGGCGGCAGCGCCCAACAGTCGAAAGGCCAGCACAACTTCCGCCTATAATCCCCTGGCCCCAGAGCGCATCTCCGAAATCCTGAAACGCCTCGACCAGCTCTATCCTGAAGTCACCTGTGCACTCACTCATGCCAGCGCGTGGGAACTCCTGGTAGCGACCATCCTTTCCGCACAATCGACCGATGTGAACGTGAACCGCGTCACGCCCGAACTGTTCCGCAAATATCCGACCGTCCAGGCTTTCGCCGCTCTCACCCCTGAGCAGCTTCAACCGGACGTCCGCTCCACCGGCTTCTTCCGCAATAAATCCAAATCTGTCGTGGGAGCCGCGAAGAAGATCGTCGCCGACTTCGGCGGCCAGGTTCCCGACGACATGGATAGGCTGCTCACCCTCCCCGGTGTGGCGCGCAAAACCGCGAACGTTGTGCTGGGCACCTGGTTCAAGAAACCTGAAGGAGTAGTCGTTGACACCCACGTGCACCGGATCTCGCGCCGCCTCGAACTCACGACGAACGACGACCCGCAGAAAATCGAACAGGACCTGATGCGGATCATCCCGCGCGACAAGTGGATTCTCTTTTCTCACCAGATTATCTGGCACGGACGCAAACTCTGCATCGCGCGCAAGCCCAAGTGCGTCGATTGCCCCCTGGAAAATCTCTGCCACGCCGCCGACAAAACCTGGAGCACGGTGGACATGCACGAGAACGCGAAAGCATAAGGCTTTTGGGCCTCTCAACCGTGTTGTCATCCTGAGCGGAGCATTTACGCCGGCGAAGCCGACGCAAATGCGCAGTCGAAGGATCCCTTTACCCCGTGCTGTACCATTGTCTTGTCGAGGGATTCTTACTGACACGTTCACGGGCGCCGTGTGAGAACTCCTGTCAAGGTCCGGAGGAAGCGGCAACGTGTCAGGGATCCATCGACTACAAGAGGAGCGCGCTTTGCGCACTTCTCTCTCCGCTCAGGATGACAAGCCGGTTCTGCTAGACTTTTTTTTCGACTCACGTTCCGAGGTATCAAACCCATGCGCCGCTTCGCTCTCTTTGCTATCGTCATACTCATGAGCACAGTTGTCACTGAGACCATCGTGGCCCAGACTCTCCCCGCGCCTCAGGCCATTACCGATCCCAAGCAGATCGCTTCCAAACCAAACGCGCAGGTCGAGCCGCGCAGCTTGACCATCGAAAAGCTCTACATGACGCGCCAGGTCGGCCGGCCCACGTGGTCGCCCGACGGCAAGAGCATCGCCTTCATCTCCAACATGAGCGGACGCAACAACCTCTGGCTCGTGCCCGCCGAAGGCGGATGGCCGGTGCAACTCACGGTCAGCGACCAGCGCCAGACCGCGCCTGCGTGGTCGCCCGACGGCAAGTGGATCGCCTATCAATCCGACTATGACGGCGATGAACTCTGGGACATTTTTCTGGTCTCGCCCAAGACCGGCAAAGTGCTGAACCTCACCAGCACGCGCGAAATCGCCGAAACCGATCCGACATGGTCGCCCGACGGGCGCTATCTTGCGTACCTCGTGAAACCGAAAACGTCGGCCGCTTCCGAAATCGACATCTACGACACCGTGATGCGCGAGGTGAAGCACCTCACCACCGGCACGCCGCAGGACAAGGGAAACTCGAATCCGATCTGGTCGAAGGATGGCGCATACATCGTCTACACGCAGGAGCAGGCGAAGGGGACAGACTCGAATATTTTCATTGCCGATGTGGCGACAGGAAAGAGCACGCTGCTTACGCCGCATGATGGCGAACAGCGCTACTTCGCGAATGATATTTCGACACTCGGTGTGTTTGACGCTCAGACAGTACTGTTCACATCCAATGCACAGAACGGCTATGACAACATCGGACGTCTTTTGGTAGGCACTAGGGGCGACCCTCGCCCTGGCCCGATCACCTGGCTCACCAAAGATAAATGGGAAATCCGCGGCAGCGAGTTCTCACCCAATGGCAAGCACATCACTTTCAGCGCAAATGTCGACGGCAATGAAGACATCTACTTACACGATCTAGCGACCGGCAAGTCCACGCTGTTGCCGATTCCCAAAGGCGTGAACGAGCCTGCCGGCGGGCATTCCGCCTTCACCAAAGACGGTTCGCGCCTGCTCTATTACCACAATGGTCCGACGGCTCCTGGCGATCTCTGGGTTTACTCACTCGCCACAGGTAAGTCGCATCAAGTCACGCATTCGCTGGTCGCCGGAGTGCATTCCGAAGACATGGTTGAGCCTTATCTGGTTCACTATCCCAGCCGCGACGGCAAGTGGACGATCTCCGCGCTTCTGTACGTACCCTTCAACATGGCGCGCAACGGACAAAATGCCGCCATCGTTTACATTCACGGCGGCCCGACTTCGCAGACCATGAATTCGTTCAACCGTTTCGTGCAATACGCGGCCAATCAAGGCTACATGGTGCTTGCGCCTAACTATCGCGGTTCGACGGGATACGGCAAAGAATTCCAGCAGGCGAACTTGTTCGACATGGGCGGCGGCGATTTACAGGATGTGCTCGCCGGAGTCGACTGGATCAAGCAGACCGGCCATCTCGATCCGAAGAAGATCGCTGTCATGGGCGGAAGCTACGGCGGCTATCTCAGCATGATGTCGGTGACAAAGGCGCCCGACGTCTGGGCGGCGGGCGTACCCATTGTGCCGTTTGTAAACTGGTTCACTGAGATTAAAAACGAAGATCCGGTGTTGCAGCAGTCCGATCTCGCAACCATGGGCGATGTGGTGAAGAACAAAGCGCTATACGAAGATCGTTCTCCCATCAACTTCATCGACCAGATCAAAGCGCCGTTGCTGTTGCTCGCCGGAGGACACGATCCGCGCTGCCCGAAATCAGAAACGCAGCAGGTGGTGGACGCCATCAAGAAGCGTGGCGGGACGGTGGATTACAAGATTTATGAAAACGAAGGGCACGGCTTCGCGCGTGTCGAAAATCAGATCGACGCCTATCAGCGTGTTGCCGACTTTCTGCTGGCGCACGTTCCCCCGGCGGATTGCAGTTGCTCGCTGACGGAATAGCTAGTTCCGGTTCGAGCTCATTGCTGCGGCAATGGCTTCCACCAATCCGGGGATGGTGAATTCTTTGGCTGTAATGTCCACCGGCAGGCCAAGCTCGCGTAAAGTCGAAGAAGTAACGGGCCCAATAGAGGCGAGCCGTATCCCCTTGACGCGCGCCTTGCTTGAGCCGAGCAGAGCCACAAAGTTGCGCACGGTCGACGAACTTGTAAATGTGACCACATGTGGAGACCGTTGCGGATTCGCGAGCGCGCCAAGCAATCGCGTGCGGGAAGACTGCGGCACCACGGTTTCGTAAGCTTCCACCACATCCACGTGTGCTCCGGCTTTGCGCAGTTCCCGCGGAATCACGTCACGGGCAACTTTGGCACGCACCAGCAGCACGCGCTTCCCTCTCACCCGCCGCCGCAGACTGCGCACCACAGATTCTGCGACATACTCTTTGGGAACAACCTCCACTTTGCCGCCGCGCTGCTCGATCGCCTTCTTCGTAGCCGGACCGATCGCGGCAATGTGCAGGTGTTTGAGACTTGCTTTCGTCAGGCGCAGCTTGGTCAGCCGCTTCCACATCGCCTCGACTCCGTTCACGCTGGTCAGGATCAGCCAATCATAGCCGTCAAGATCCCGCAGCGCCGTATCCAGGGGCTTGAAGCTGCGCGGCGTGCGGATTTCAATAAATGGAATCTCGATCACCGTCGCGCCCAGCTTGCGCAGTTCGCCGGAAAGCGCACTGGCCTGATGCCGCGCCCTGCCTACCAGCACGCGAACCCCGGCCAGCGGAAGCCGTGGCACCTTTGCGATTTCCGTGCGATGGTTCATGCTCCGCAATCAGACCCCCAGACCTTGCTTCTCCATCAGAGTAGCGATTCCGGCAGCGGCTGAGTCCGAACTCTGTGCCAAAGACATAATGATCGCGGCCTGATCCGCCTTAGTACGGTTTTGACTGATCTTGAACTTGGCCTCGATTCGGCTCGCGACCAACTCAAAGCCAACGATGTGTTTCAACATCCCCTGGCGAAACTTGTCGCTGAGACTGATCCATTGCTCGTAGTAGGCCGGATCGAAGGCGTGGATGATGTCGCGTGTCTCTTCCAGAAGACGTTCAGTGTCGGTAACCGTGCGAGTGTGGCCGTACACGTGCACGGCAGCATAGTTCCAGGTGGGAACGCTCTCCCGGCTCTCGTACAGTCTGGGGGAAATATAGGCGTGAGGGCCATGAAATATTGCCAGAGACTCCTGATCGCTTTGCAGAAGACCGCAGTGCGGATTTGCCTTAGCGAGGTGTCCGTGCAGCACCATCTGATTGTCAACCACCCGCGCGAGAATAGGGATATGAGTGGCGAAGGGACCGCTGTCCGCCGCGGAAACGAGAATCGCGAACGGATTCGCCTGGACGAAGGAGATTGTGTCCGCGTGGTCACGAACCCGGTTGAATTCAGGAATGTACATGTTTCGGATCTCCTATGATGCACAGAACGATGATCTATCGAGCGGCAATCCGCAGGACGAAGCAACCCTCACACGCTGCAGTCATTTCTTTCGCACGTGCAGAACCTTCTCGATCTGGGCCACCACAACTCCAGCTTCATCTTTCACTTCTACAGAAAAAATGGGCTCGTATTTCGGCAACGTCTTCAGTTTCTCGCGAATGTCGTCGATTTGGCTATCGGACAAGCGAAATTCCGCTCGCACCGTTCCCCTCCCCGGCTTTCGGTAGCGAATGGTCGCAGCTTTGTCCCAGACAATGTAGTCGCGGCCCAGGTTCGCCATCAGCATGAGCATATAGAACGCATCGGTCATAGCAAACAGCGATCCGCCGAAGTGCGTGCCCACGTAGTTGGCGTTCCAGAACCGCAGCTTCATTTCGACGTCTACTGCTTTCATGTCGGGCGCAATGCGCTTGACGCGAATGCCCGCGCCCAAGAACGGCGGCCAGAGGTTGATCCAGCGGCGGAGAGCATGGGAACTCTTGGTGCCGCCAAGAAGTTGCAGGAGAACGCTGCCGCTCTTCATGGTCGGCCACGATCCGAAATCACGGTTGCGGCGGGACGGCCAGGCCGCGACCGTAGACAGCTTCGAGAATTTCATCGCCGCCACGGCTGAGCAACGTCTCGCCGACGGCGTTGCCGAGTTGTTCGGGATCGTTGAAGTCGCCGTCACGCGACTCGCGGAGAAGCTTCGATCCATCGGGGTCGGCGACGATGGCTTCGAGATGTAGCCTGCCGTTCCGCATTTCTGCGAACGCCCCGATGGGAACCTGGCAGCCTCCGCCGAGGCGGTTGAGCAGGGCGCGTTCGCAGGTGGTGGCGGCGCGGGCGGCTGGGTCGTTCAGGAATTCAAGATGCTGGCGCGTGGCCGAGTCGCCTAAACGAATTTCGATGCCGAGTGCGCCCTGTCCCGCGGCGGGACACATGATTTCGGCGGGGATGATCTGCTTGATCAGTTCCGTCTTGCTCAGGCGCTTCAGTCCGGATGCAGCCAAGATGATGGCGTCGTATTCGCCTTGTTCGAGTTTGCGCAGGCGCGTGTCGACGTTGCCGCGCAGAGGGTGAATATCAAGATCGGGACGGATGGCCTTGAGTTGCGCCTGACGGCGCAGGCTGGATGTGCCCACGCGCGCGCCTTGCGGTAACTCCTGGAAGCTCGGGTAGTGACGGGAGCAGAAAGCATCGCGCGGGTCCTGGCGCTCGGTGATGGCCGCGATTTCGAATCCTGGAGGCAGTTCGGTGGGCAGGTCTTTCAACGAATGTACGGCGAGATCGACGCGGCCGGCGGCGAGAGCTTCTTCAATCTCTTTGGTAAACATGCCCTTGGTGCCGACCATGGCGAGCGCGACGTCGGTGATCTTGTCGCCGGTGGTGTGGATAATTTCGATCTCGACTTCGTGGCCGCGCGCGCGCAGAAGTGCGGAAATGTGGTTGGATTGCCAGAGGGCAAGTTGCGAGCCGCGGGAGCCGATGCGGAGTTTAGGCATAATGCGCGACTCCAGGCAGGATGTTGGGCAAAAGCGAAAGGCGGCTGGTTAGGCCGCCTTGAAATGGTGCTGGACCACGCTTGAGAACCATTTTGAAAGTACCATGCGACGAGCTATTCATCGAAAGCAATTCGATGTTTGAGCAACTTCTAATGACGCGCAACTCGTCTCTTTCCCTCATTGGCATGCGTGACCGCCCTATGATTCCACATAATCCGGCAAAACGTAATACGGGTTCTGCCACTGCCTTACGCCCCTTGCCCAAGCTTCTGCCAGACAATGCGTTTAATTCCGTGTTTTTTCAGGTGGTCGTTGGCTTTTTTAAAATGGCCACAGCCGACGAAGCTGTGGATTTCGCCATCACGCAATCCGCGGCCGACGGAAAACGGCGAAGGGTGCGATGCTTTCAGCACAAGGTGCTTTTTGCGATCGGCGATCGGCGCGCCTTCTTTCTGCGCGCAGCGATCCCAGACTTCCTGTGCGTCGCGACCCCAGAGCAGAAAAACGACAGGCTCAGGCTTTTTGTTGACGGCGCGGACAATGGCGTCGGTGAATTTCTCCCAGCCTATGCGCTTGTGAGAGCCGGCTTTGCCCTCCTGCACGGTCAGCGTCGCATTCAGCAGCAATACCCCCTGCTCCGCCCACTTCGTCAGGTCGCCATGGCGCAGCATTTTTTTAGGGTAGTACTCGTCATCGATCTCGTTGTAGATATTGCTAAGGCTCCGTGGGATGTCAATGCCCTTGGGGACCGAGAAGCAAAGGCCATGCGCCTCCCCCTCGCCGTGATACGGATCCTGACCGATAATCACTACTTTAACTTTCTCAAGTGGCGTTAAGTTGAGCGCGTTGAAAATGTCCGCATGCTTGGGACAGAAGGGGCGTTCGTCGTCTTCCTCTCCCTGCAAGAACTGTTCCATCGCCACATAGTCGAACTCGTCGCCGATAATGCGACGCCAGTTTTTTTCAAGCCTGTTCGACAAGGTCGTCATAAATTGTCAGTGGCGCGTTTCTACTTCTTTTTTGCCTGGCGCTTCCCGGTTCGGCTGCGAAGCCGGGCCCTTTTCTTTGTCGTGCAGATTGAACAGCCTTCGCACAACATCGATCACGGTGGTTGCCTCTGACTCACGCGCCGCGGTCTTCAGCGTAGTGATCGGAGTATGCATGACTTTGTTGATGATGCCGCGGGTTAGTGCTTCCACAGCCATTTCCTGTTCGGGTGTCAACGCTCCCATGCGGCCGCGCACGCGGTCGATTTCCGCCTGGCGAATCGTTTCCAAGTGATCCTGCAAGCTCACGATCGTCGGCACTACGTCTAGCGTGTGCAGACGGGCTTCGAAGCGTTCGACTTCGCTGGTGATGATGGCTTCGGCGAGTTGCGCTTCCTTGCGGCGGTCGGCGACGTGGCTGCTGACGGCCTGCTGCAGGTCATCAATGTCGTAGGCGAAGATGCCGTCGAGCTTCGCCATCTCGGGGGCAACATCGCGGGGCACGGCGATATCGATGAAAAACATTGGCTTATTCTTGCGGCGCGTAAGGAACTGCTCGCCATGCTCCTTGCGGAAAATGGCGTGGGGCGCGCCGGTTGAGGTGATGACGATGTCAGCTCGGTCGCAGGAGTTGTAGAGATCCTCGAACTTGATGGCCTGACCGTTGAACCTCTGCGCCAGTCCGATGGCGCGTTCGTAGGTGCGATTGGCGACAAAGATCGAAGCGCAGCCATGCGCCATCAGATGCCGGGCCGCGAGTTCGCTCATCTTGCCCGCCCCGACGATGAAAACGTTCTTGCCCTGCAGAGAACCGAAAATCTTCTTGGCCAGTTCCACCGCGACCGAAGCAATGGAAACCGAAGACGATCCCACCGCAGTCTCGCTGCGCACGCGTTTGGCGACGGCAAAGGCGCGAGTGAAGAGTTGATCGAGCTGTCCTCGAACCGAGCCGACGGCGCGGGCGGTTGCATAGGCCTCTTTCACTTGCCCCAGAATCTGCGCTTCGCCGACCACCATCGAATCCAGGCTCGAAGCCACACGGAAGATGTGCCGTACCGCCTCTTTCTCGCGGAACTCATACAAATGCGCATCCAATTCGGCGGCGGTAAGGTGAAAGTGGTCGTGCAGAAAGCCGCGCAGGTCCGCCGAGCCGTTGCTGGTGTGAGTGATCATTTCCACGCGATTGCAGGTGGAAATAATCATGCCCTCTTCCACGCCGGGATGCGCGGTGAGATCGCGGCAGCAATCCGGAAGCTTCGATTCCGGAATCGCCAATCGCTCCCGCACTTCGAGCGGAGCGCTCTTGTGATTCACGCCGATGAGCTGATATCTCATGAGGCGGCAAACCTGTGAATAGTGGAGAAATAGTTGGCAGCCCAGGCCACGATGGCGGCCACAAAAGCAAATGTTGCGAGCACCGCGGCGCGGCGTCCACGCCATCCCGAATTCCAGCGCGTGACGACCATGACCATGTAGACGGCCCACATCAAAATCGACAACAGAATCTTCGGATCGGCAAAATCGATGTGCCCATAGGTCGACATGGCCACGATCGAGCCAGTAATCAAACCGAGCGTCATAAAAGGAAAACCGAGCAGCAGTGAGCGGTAGCCGATCTGGTCAATCACTTCGAGCGCGGGCAAGAACGAAATCAGACTGCTGGGTTTCTTGGCTTTCAGGCGACGCTCCTGCAGCAGGTAGAGCAGGCTGGCGCCGAAGCTTAGCACGAGCGCGGCATATCCAGTGAAGATCAGGATGATGTGCGCAATCAGCCATCCCTTATGCTGCACGAAAGAGGTCAGCAGAACCGGTTGCTGGTCCAAGGCCGCGACAAAGGTCAGAAAAAACACAATGGGGAACACGACCACTCCGGGCGAAGTGGTCTGGTAGATGGCGTAGATGATCATGAAAAACGTCATCGAAAAGAAGGCCAGCAGCGACTCTCCGTTATGCACCGAAGCCCATACAACGTGGCCGGAGAGGAATAGCTCGACCAGCGAGACGAAGTGGAAGACCATCCCCAGGCTGGCGGCGTGCAGCGCGATGCGGCTGAAAAGATCGCTGGTGCGGGTGAGCGCAAAGAAGGCGTAGGTCAACCCGATGAAATAACAAGCCAGCGCGAAGCGCAACCAAAGCAATGCCATAAGCTAGGTAAGTATCAGAGTCTGCTGAGTTTAATGCAAGTCAGGCGAGGTCACACGCTGCGCTCGTCGAGACTTGTTCAACCCCAGGAACCCCATCCCTTTCCACGCATTATATTCTGCACAGAGAACGGGCAACGGAGAAACGGCAAGCGTCACGGGTAGATGTGATCTGGATCACACCGCCCTATTCCACGCCCAGGCTCGCGAGCGCTTCTTCGAGCCCCGCGGCGTCAATCACCAGGCGGCGGCCATGGGCCTTCACGTCCTCCAGTTCGTCGAAAGCACGGAACAGGCGGAGTTTGGCGGCGGCGTACTGTTCCGCGTCGGTGAGCGGACGATTGTGAGCCTTAGCCCAGGCCGCCAGCGATTTTTGCGGCAGAAAGACACTCACCGCGTAGGTTATCTTGCGATCGGAAGTCACGTCGAAGACGAATTCCGTGGCTGACGCTTCGGCGTCGTCTGCCAGCGCTGCTCTCTCACCGACGAAGTAATACTGGTAGACGTATCCCTGAGCACCGGCGTAGGTCTTCAGGCGGCGGACGGTCTTCTCCGGAGACATGCGGACATTATGAACGGTTGTGAGTGGTTTGTCTTCGTTCCAAGTCGGACCACATCGGCCAGGACGCTGATAACCGGCTGACGGCGAGCGGCTAGGACGCCTTACCGAGGCTCGGACAAAGCAATCATGGAGCTAACTTTCTTGCCCAGATTGCCGATAGCTTGCATGAAGACGAGCCTTCGCAACAAATGATGCCGCAATGGAATTGGATAGCTCTCGGCGCACTGGCCAGCTTGGTGGTCTACCAGCAGGTCCGCATGTACCGGGCTCGTAGCCTGTCGAAGCAGCGCGAAGAGTTGTTTCAGATCGTCACGGAAAACGCGGCCGACATGATTGCGTTGGTGGATATAAAGGGCAATCGCCTATACAACAGTCCGGCGTACAAAAGAATCCTCGGTTATTCCGCGGCGGAACTCGGGGAAACCTCTGCGTTCGAACAGATCCACCTTGACGACCGATTCAAGGTGCTGGAAGCGGCCCGAGAGGCGCGCAGCACGGGCATCGGAAAAAGACTGGAGTACCGCATCCGCCACAAAGACGGCAGCTGGCGGGTTTTGGAGTCGCTCGCCAGCACCATCCGGGACGAGAAGGGCGACGTCGCCAAGCTTGTCATCGTCAATCGTGACATCACCGAGCGCAAACAGGCGGAAGAGCAACTGGAGCACAACTCGTCTCATGATGCTCTGACTGGGCTGCCGAACCGGCGTCTCTTCCTGGATCGTCTGCGGCACTTGTATGCCCGCGCGCAGCGTAGCCCGGAGCGCCAATACGCCGTCTTGTTCGTCGATCTGGACGGCTTCAAGGTGTTCAACGACACCATGGGCCCAGCGGTCGGCGATAAGGTGCTCGTCGATATTGGCCAGCGCCTAGAGGCCTGCTTGCGCCAGGACGATACGATCTCTCGAGTCCAGGACGAACTGCCTGCGATGGACGCCGTTCTGTCCCGGATGGGCGGCGACGAATTCACCATTCTGCTGGAAGAAGTCACTAGCCCGAGCCGCGCGATGAGAGTCGCGAAGCGAATCCTCTCCGCCGTGGCCGAGCCTCTCCTGTTGGAAGGACGCGAGGTGCACACTTCGGCAAGTGTGGGAATCGCTTTGAGCACCATCACGCACAGGCGGGCGGAAGATGTTCTGCAGGATGCCGACGTCGCGATGCGCCGGGCCAAAGCCATGGGAGGATCCCGCTGTGAGGTCTGTGACGAAGCCATGCACGCCCACGCCGTCAACCGCCTGAAGTTGGAAGCCGAATTGCGCGAAGCGCTCGAGAAACGCCAGTTCCGCGTGTTCTACCAGCCCATCGTGCAGCTGGAGACCAGGCAGATTACGGGGTTTGAGGCGCTGCTGCGCTGGCAACATCCGGAGCAGGGCTTGATTTCTGCGAACAAGTTCCTGGCAGCGGCGGAAGACACGGGACTGCTGGTCGCCACTGGCCAGTGGGTCATTTTGGAGGCATGCAAGCAATTGCGGGCCTGGGACATAGCGATTCCCGCGATGGAGGCGGTGAACATAAGCGTGAACATTTCCGCCAAGCAGTTGGTCGATCCTCGCTTCGTCACCGACTTAAAAGCAACTCTGCGAGAAACCGGGCTTGATCCGTCACGCCTTCAACTGGAGATGACGGAGAGCGTGGCGACTGCCGATGCCAAGGTGACTGCAAACGTCCTCTCGCAGCTTAAGCACCTGCGCGTTGGGCTGGTGCTCGATGGTTTTGGGACGGGGATTTCATCTTTGAGCGGGCTGCGGCAACTGGAGGTGCAAACACTGAAGATCGGCCGTTCCCTGGTGGGCGGAATGCTAGTCGACCGCGCTGCTCGTGACCTGGTGGAGCTGATTGTCCTGCTGGCGCATAAGTTGAAATTGAAAGTAATTGCGGAGGGCATTGAATCCATCAAGCAGCTCGACCACCTCCGTCAGCTCGGTTGTGAACTTGGGCAGGGACATCTGTTCTCCCAGCCGGTCGAGGCCAAGGCAGCAGAACAACTCTTGCGGGCGCGGAATCCGCTCCCACTCGCCAAAGTGGCGGGAGCGTAAATACGTAGAGCGCGAGCACACTCCTGCACACCTCGATGCAATCCACAGCTACAAAGCTGGGGCCCAATTGCAACGCTCGAGAAAAGTGGGGGGCTCGTAGGTATGTCCTGACGCCAGCCGCTTCTCTTCTCGGCGCGTGGACCACAACAGAATAGGGCCCAGAACGGCCGCTGTGAGCCGGGCGATGACCGGAAACTCCTTCTCGACTTCGCGGCGCAGTTCGTGGATCTGCTCACTCACGCCGGGATTCACTGACTTGAATTCGCGCTCCATCACCCAAAGCGCGGCGTTGTAAACGCCAATGCTCTTTTTCACTTGCCGCGTGAAACGCTCGCGGACGCGGGGGTCGGGATCGTTCTTGTAGCGTTGCCAGCCCAGGAGCATAGTCTGGCACAGCCGATAGAGACTCGGGCCGTTTCGCTCGAAGTCGCGCCAGAATGCCCAATCCAGAAACCTCTTTGAATCTTCGCGGGAGATCGCGCCGTGCCGGAAATTGAACTTGTATTGCCCGTGGACATCGGCGAAGTCCACATCGGTCAGCAGCCGGCCCTGATCGGCCATTTCCTTGTAAAGCGGCGTGCCCGGCACCGGCGTGTAGAGCATGAACTGATGGAAGTCAGTCTGGTAGCTGACCGCCGATTCGATTTCCTCGGCAATGTTGTCTGGCGTGTGGTGCTCGAGTCCGATGATGGTCGAGCCCTGCACTCGTATGCCGTGTTCGCGCAACTCCCGCGTCAGTTGCCCAATGTCCTCACCTTGCAGCTTCGCATAGCTGGACTTGGGAGATTCCAATCCCATCCACACCCAGGAAATGCCGAGTTCGACCAGTTCCAGCATGGTGTATTTTCGAATCGCATTCGCGGAAGCGAAAACCGAAAGCTCCCAACTCTTGCCGGCCTGCTTCATAAGCTCCAGCAAACGCATGGCGCGGGTGCGGTGGAGCAGGAAGTTTTCATCCATTACAAAGAAGGAATGCACTTTGAGTTCTGCTTCAATCCCGCACATCACAGCAAAGAGTTCATCCCCGGTCTCGTAAAAGTTGACGAACTTTCCTTTGCCGCCAAAAAAAGCCGAGGTCGTACAGAAATTGCATCCCATGGGGCAGCCGACCGACGGAATAATGGTCGCGGCCGTCCCGCCTTTGCGCTGCGGCAGACGCACTCCCATGATGCGGGTCTGCAGACCGGAAACAATCGCGGGATGGTGAATCGGCGCGTGCTCGTCTTCGCCCAGGTACCGCCGCATCCAGGAAATACCTTCCCCGCGTACGATGTGGTCGGCATCGATCATCGTTTCCAGGTCAGGGACGGCCGCTACATGTCCGCCCACCACGATCACCGAATCCGGAGACAGTTCGCGCACCATGCGGCACATCTCCCGGACCTTCAGAACATTCACGATGATCGAAGAGATCCCCACGATGTCGTAGTGGTTCGTGGTTAACTCACGGGCAAAGGCTTCGCGCGTGGGAAAATCCAGCACGCTGCACGGCGCAGTGATATTTGCCTGGATCATCATGATGCCCCAGGAGCGATGAAACATGCGCAGCGAGAAGCTGCCTTGCGCGCGGGTGACCTGGTTGTGATACAGCTCCATCGGATTGATGGAGCGGCTGCCGAATTCATCGTCCTGCGCATACGGCCCGAAAACCGAACTCAACAGCACGCGAGCGTTACTTCCGTTGGGATGAGTTTCCATAATGATTGATGTATGGAGCGTACCGTCTCAAGGAAAATTTCGCGGTGATCTCGGATACACATTACGAAACTATTACACTGCGACAAAACTATTACACACGCACTAAAGTGCAGCTTCGAGAGCAAGATCGTTCTTAATGCGCAATGAGTGGACTCGGAAGGATCCCGTCTCGCCCGCGATATTGGGACTGCTTATCTGCTGCCGTTTCCCGGGGAAACAACTCGGCCGTATTCCGAGGCGCGACTGAGACGATCGAACATGCGCCAGGCGTCGAGTGAAATCTTACTGATGGCTTGTTCGCCATCGCGTTCGTTGGCCAGGAACGCCGTCATCACGCAAATCACATAGGGCCGGCCTTCGACGAAGACGATGCCGGAGTCATTGCGCACGCCTTCGAGTGCTCCCGGCTTGTTGGAGATCCTAACGCCGGCGGGCAAGTCGCGGGGGATCCACGAATCCTTGTTCGTGCTCAGGACCGTGAAGAAATCGTCGGCCGATGCCTGGTTGAGCAGCTTCCCACGGTAGATGGATTCGAGCAGTGTCATCATCTCGCGCGGAGTGGAAATGTTTTCGCGGCCTTGCTTGGCGGCGTCGAGGTCCATCATCTTGCGGCGCAGGAGAGTGTGCGCGAGTCCGAGCGAACCAAGCATGGCATTGACGTTCTCCATGCGGACGCGGTCGATCAACACGTTGGTGGCGGAGTTGTCACTGACTGCGATCATCATCGTGGCAAGATCGCGCAGCGTGAGGCGGGTGACGCCGGGAGTGAGCCCTCCCATGATGTCGCTGTCGGGGACGAGATCGGAAGCCTGCACGGTATAGAAGTCGGCGAGCTTGAGCTTGCCTTGCTGCGCCTGGAGATACAGATCGGCGAGAACTGCAATCTTAATTGAACTGGCCTGAGCAAACACTTCATTTTCGTGAAGGAAGAACTGATCGCCGGTTTTGAGGTCTTCGATGGCGACGCCCATCACGCCATCGAGGTGCTGATCGACATCGTGGATGGAGGATTCGAGTTTTTGCCAGAGGACTTTCTGTTTCTCCGGCGACGGAGTGAACCGCGTTGAGGATTGAGCCTGCGCGAGTGCGGTAGTGAGAAGAAGTACAAAGCAGACGGAATGTTTCAAGGGAGAACCTCCGAGCCAGGTCTCGTGCTGAACTTCTCCTCAGCCGTCAATCTTCGCCTCGCGCAACTGCTTGACCGCGGTCTCGGAGCTGACCGGCGAGTAATAAACCTCCTTGAAGGTGTACGAACGCGCCTTGGCCGCGACCACGGGCATGATCTCGATGTGCCAGTGGTAGTCGTCGTCAATCGTCTTCCAATAGCCGAGAGTTTTGGAAGGATGCAAGCTGTTGGGCGAGGTGTGCAGCACCAGATGGAAACCTTCCGTGACGGTGAGAATTCTCTGCAAGGTGCGGCGCAGCAGTGCGGCAAGATTGATCCGCAACCCCGGCTTCGACAGTCCCGTGCGCTCGAATGAGGCCTCGTGATTGCGGGGCATGATCCAGGTTTCGTAAGGCACGCGCGGGGCGTAGGGCCCGAGCGCGACATAATCGCCGCGAGCTTCGATCACGCGCGAAGCCTGACGCTCCTCCTGCGCGAGAATGTCGCAGAAGACGCAGCGCTCCTTGGCGACAAAATACTCACGCCCGGCCCGCAATTCGTAAAGCACGCGCCGCGGCACGAACATCGTTGCGGTGAGCTGCGAAGTGGGATGGCTGAATTCCTGTCCGGCGCTGGGCCCGTAGTCCTTGTAGAGACTGACGTACTTGACGCGCGCGTCGTGCTTGAGATCCATGATGCGCTCGGCGGCGAGACGCAGGAACTGGCCGATCTCATCGTCGCTGGCATTCCAGAGCTGGCGGTCATGCCTGGGATTCTCGACCAGAACTTCATGAGCGCCAACCGAGCTCATGCGGTCGTAAATGCCATCGCCGCGGCGCCCGGGCTCGCCTTCAATGTGATACAGCGGCGTGGGATGCACCACCGAGCGCGCCGACCAGGCGCTCGAACTGGGGGTTGCGGAGATGACCTGCAGCGACTGGGCGGAATCCGGGCAAAAAAGGCAGGCAGTTTCAGGGCGTGGCGAGCTTTCGGCCGGGTCATCTCCCGTCATGACCCAGGAACGGGTGATGGGATCTTTGCGGAGTTCCATG
>PMXH01000594.1 GCA_003165855.1 Acidobacteriaceae bacterium
ACGCAGGGAACATCCCGGCGATCTCGGAATTTGGTGGACTGCTGACGAAAAGATAGAACCTTCTGTGGCCACCCAGGTGCAACCACCGTTTGCCTAAGACCGCCTTACCTGTTCCATGCGTGCATTCGCGGCGTCCATCGGCGGACATTCCTGCAGTACTCCTCGTACTGCTCGCCGAAGATCTTTCTTAGGTGCGGCTCTTCGTACAGCAATACAAATAAAACGACGGCCAGGATTGCGACGCCCGCCATGGTGAGTGCAGCTTGGTTTGCATGTCCGAATATTACCCACAGCCCGGCCCATCCCACGAAGAACCCCAGGTACATCGGGTTTCGCACGTAGCGGTAGAACCCCACGACTACGAGCCTTATCGGCGGAACAATCGGCGCCGGCGTTCCGTGTCCGGTCCATCCGAAGTCCCATATACAGCGCAGCGCCACTGCGAAGCCAAGCACCGAAGGCACGGCGGCAATCCAGCGCCAGCGCGCCGTCCCTGTTAGGTCCACGTTGAAGCCCAGCCAGATGGGCAACAGCCAGAACCACAGCGAAAGGAACGCTGCGCCCACCGCCAGAGAAGCGACAGTGGCCGGCCAACGTGCAAAACGATCTGAGTCTTCTTCAATTTCAGTCTGCGCGTTCGTCATAAATACCTCCACCAAGTCGAAGTATGAGCCTGAGCGGTGACGTTACGCATCCTCTACGGTTGCATCGTTGCTGCCGCTACCAACGCCTGCCCCAGGCTCAAACCGCCATCTCCCGATGGGACTTCTTTCTGTACGAACACCTCGAATCCAACATCGGAAAGCCGTGTCTCGAGCCGCTGCGACAGGTAGAGATTGTGAAACGTCCCGCCACTTAGACATACGCGGCGGAGAGTGGTTTGGTTACACAGAAGCGTTGCCAGTTGGACGAACCCTTCGACCAACCCGTTGTGAAATCGCCGGCTGATCGCAGCTGCGGGAAGATTGTTGCCGAGATCATTGAGCAGAGACACAAACAGCGGTCGAGTACCGATGATCCAGCCAGGACCGTTTGGCAGCAACTCCAGGGGATATCCAGTTTCATCCTCCGATTCCGAGATGGCCATTTCCAGTTCGATGGCTGCCTGGGCCTCGTAATTGACCTGTTGACGGATTCCGACTAACGCCGACACCGCATCGAACAGACGCCCGCAACTGGACGTGAGAGGCGAATTCACGCTTTGCTCGATCATGCGCAGGAGGAGATCGACTTTTGCCTGATTGAGTTGGCGCACAAACGGGATGTCGAACTTCAGCAACTCCGACTTCAGAAACTCAGGCCGGAAATGATGGGCCAAGTAGCTGACCGCCATGCGCCACGGTTCGCGGATCGCCGCTTCTCCTCCAGGCAATGGCACATATTCAAAATGGGCGGCACGTTCGAAGTCTTTATAGCCAGCGATAAGAACTTCTCCGCCCCAGATGTGACCGTCGGTGCCGTAACCGGTCCCATCCAGTGCGAAGCCGATTACGCGGCCTTCCAGGTGATTCTCCGCCATGCAACTCGCAATGTGTGCGTGGTGATGCTGCACTCCAACCAGCTTGACTCCAGTCTGTTGCAACGCCCACTTGGTAGAAAAGTAGTTGGGGTGCAAGTCGTAGGCAATGATCTCCGGACGGATTTCCAGAATCCGCTCCAGATGCTCGACCGCTTCGTGGAAGAAACCGTAACTTTCCACGTTCTCCAAGTCTCCGATATGCTGGCTCAAAAAAGCGTTCTTATCTTTGGTGAGACAGATGGTGTTCTTGAGTTCGCCGCCCACGGCCAGCACCGAAGGCTGATTGTCCTTTAAGAAAACCGGCACCGGGACAAATCCTCGCGAACGCCGCAACTGTCGCGCGATGCCACCTGCAACTCGCACCACGGAATCATCGCAGCGCAGCAAAATGTCCCGGTTATGCACCAGGAAGTGGTCGGCGAGGCCGTCCAGTCGATTGACCGCTTCCCGATTGTCAATTGCGATCGGCTCCTCGCTCAGATTGCCGCTCGTCATCACCAACGCCTTGAACCCTCCTTCCGCGAGAAGCAGGTAATGAAGTGGAGTGTACGGTAGAAATATTCCAAGGTAACGGTTGAAGGGTGCGACTTGATCGGAAATTATGCTGGGCTTCTTTTTCAGCAGAACGATGGGCCGCTGCATCGACTGTAGGATAGTCCGCGCAGGGCCGTCCAATTCGCAGACCTCCTCTGCAACCTGTAGATCCGGAACCATCACCGCGAACGGCTTCTCGACCCGGTGCTTGCGCTGGCGCAGCAAAGCTACTGCGGCGGGATTGGTCGCATCGACCGCCAAATGGAATCCACCCAGTCCCTTTAGCGCAACCACCAGCCCTGATTGCAAGAGCAACGCGGCTTCGGCGATCGGATCTCGGCATTCGAGTTTCCGTCCAGACTTATCCCAGAGTTCTGCTCGTGGTCCACACTCCCAGCAGGCATTAGGCTGGGCGTGAAAGCGGCGGTCCAGCGGATTCTCGTATTCCGCAAGGCAGGCCGGGCACATGGGGAAAACCGCCATCGACGTGCTGGGCCGGTCGTAAGGAATATCGCGAATGATGGTGAAGCGCGGCCCGCAATTCGTGCAATTGATGAACGGATAACGATAACGCCGGTCATTCAGATCAAACATTTCAGCCAGGCAGTCCGCGCACACCGCAACGTCCGGAGAAATGAGGGTGCGAACTTCTTCTCCCTCGTGACTGTCAACGATGCGGAATTCCTGATCGCCGTTGCACGGCACGTCATGAACAGCGAGGCAGGTGATCCGCGCCAGAGGCGGCGCTTCGGCGGGCAGGTGCTCGACAAAATCCTGAACGGTTTCTGCCGGGCCCTGTATCTCGATGGTTACTCCGGCAGGTGTATTGCGAATCGTGCCTTTAAGGTGCCTGCCGGTCGCCAGACGATAGACGTACGGCCGGAATCCAACTCCTTGCACAATGCCGGAGACTTCGATCTGGCGGCGAACCTCCATACCTCATCAGCTCACAGTCTCCTGCACCAACGGCTTGTGTGCGCCGCGTCGTTGCGCCAGCCACGTCATCCACTCCTGCAAACCGTTGCCGGTCAGGCAAGACACTTTCACAATCTCCATCCCCGGATGCACCTTGCGGGCATTCTCCGCCGCAGCATTGATGTCGAACGGGACGTAGGGAAGCAGGTCAATCTTGTTCAGCACTAGTAGATCGGCTTTGAAGAATATGGAAGGATATTTCAGCGGCTTGTCTTC
>PMXH01000077.1 GCA_003165855.1 Acidobacteriaceae bacterium
TATGAAGACCTGGTCAAAGCCGGGGTCCTCGATCCGACCAAAGTCGTGCGCACCGCTCTTACAAATGCCGGATCCATCGCCGCGCTCATGCTCACTACCGAAGCTCTAGTCGCCGACATCAAGGAAGAACCAACGGGCGCCCCGGCCGGTGGCCGTGGTGGCATGGGAGATGGTTACTAGCAAGTGGGTCCAGATATCACAGTCGTTAAACAGTTCTTCAGGTCCCTAATTTTTGAGTCCTCATCACTTCAGGAGATCGCAATCATGGGTAAAACGATCGGTATTGACCTCGGCACTACGAATTCGGTTGTGGCCGTTATGGACGGCGGCGAAGCAAAGGTCATTCCCAACGAAGAAGGCAGCCGCACCACACCTTCGGTCGTCGCTTTTACGAAGAGTGGCGAGATACTCGTCGGACAGATTGCAAGACGGCAAGCCACCACCAATCCCGAAAATACAATTTATTCGATCAAGCGTTTCATGGGCCGGCGNNTTCGATCAAGCGCTTTATGGGACGCCGCCATAACGAAGTTGGCGAAGAGCTGAAAATGGTCCCCTACAAAGTCGAGGCCGACGGCGATCACGTGGTGATTGTCGCCCAGGGCAAGAAATACACTCCGCCGCAGATCTCCGCCATGATTCTCCAGAAACTGAAAAAGGCGGCGGAAGACTACTTGGGCGAGAAAGTCACCGAAGCGGTCATCACCGTCCCTGCCTATTTCAATGACGCGCAACGTCAGGCAACCAAAGACGCCGGAAAGATTGCCGGACTCGACGTGAAGCGCATTATCAACGAGCCTACGGCAGCTGCTCTTGCTTACGGCCTGGATAAGAAGAAAGACGAGACCATAGCGGTCTACGACTTTGGAGGCGGTACGTTTGACATTTCCATTCTGCATGTCGGCGAAGGCCTTATCGAGGTCGCAGCCACGAATGGGGATACGCATCTTGGCGGCGACAACATCGACCAGCGCCTGGTGGATTGGCTGATTGACGAGTTCAGAAAAGATGAAGGTCTCGACTTGCGAGCCAAGGGCAATGAGATGGCGCTGCAGCGCCTCCGGGATGCGGCCGAGCGTGCCAAAATCGAGCTGTCTTCCACTATGGAGACCGAAATCAATCTGCCGTTCATCACGGCCGATGCGAATGGACCGAAGCATCTCGTCAAGAAACTGACGCGCGCAAAACTTGAGTCGATGGTCGAGGATTTGGTGCAGCGATCCGTGCCACCGTGCAGACAGTGCATGAAGGATGGCAGTGTAGATACCGGGAAGATCAATGAGGTCGTTCTCGTTGGTGGACAGACTCGCATGCCACGTATTCAGCGGCTCGTGAAGGAACTGTTCGGCAAAGAAGGCGACAAGAGTGTGAACCCCGATGAAGTCGTCGCTGTTGGAGCTGCGCTTCAGGGAGGAGTGCTTCGAGGCGAAGTGAAGGATCTTCTACTTCTCGATGTGACCCCGCTTACACTGTCGATCGAGACGCAGGGCTCCATATCGACGCCTATGATTCCGCGTAATACAACAATTCCGACGCGCAAGACGGAGAAGTCTTCGACTGCTGCGGATAATCAATCCTCGGTCGAAGTTCACGTTCTCCAAGGCGAGCGCACTATGGCGGACCAAAACCGCACACTCGGCAAGTTCCAACTGACGGGGATTCCGCCCGCTCCGCGTGGCATACCGCAGATCGAAGTTACATTCGATGTCGATGCCAACGGTATCCTGAACGTGACAGCGAAAGACCTGGCAACCGGCAAGGACCAGAAGATTACTATTACTTCGTCGTCGGGTTTGAGCAAGGAAGACATCGAGCGTATGGCGAAGGAAGCCGAGTCGCACGCAACGGATGACAAAATCAGACGCGATCAGATCGAGGCGAAGAATCAGCTGGACACCATGGTTTACAACGTGGAGAAGATGCTGCGCGATCATGGCGACAAGATCTCGGGATCGGAACGCGGCGAGGTTGAAAATTCGCTCGCCGATGCCAAGAGGGTCATGGAGTCCGCGGACAAGCATCAGATGGACGAAGCTCGCGAGCGTCTGACGCAGGTATCGCACAAGCTTGCGGAGCAGATGTACAGAAAGGCACAACCCCAAAGCGCGCCTGGCGGTGGTCCGAGTGGCGGTGTCGATTCCGCAGCCGGTGGCCGGCCCAGTCGAGACGAGGGCGTGATTGATGCTGAGTACACAGACGTTGAGCAAAAGAAATCCGCCTAGTCCCGCGCCGGCATTCTCGAAGAGCACGGCCCCGGAGCGAGCCGTGCGAGACTACGACTTTGTTGTCACGTACAACAGATGTCTCACCGTGGGCGTACCGCGGACACAGCTGTGGACTCGCTCTTCAACTTCTCGATCCGCTCGGGTCGCACGCTCGTGCTGCCGCGCGTGTTCGGCCCACGAATCCACCAGGAACGTTTCGATGTAGCGGTCCGGATTTTCGAGGTCCTGAAAGATTCCCCATCGAAAGGCGCCGTCACGTCGCCGAATACGTCCATACTTATGCATTGCCTTGATAAACGGGCCTTTCTGTTCAAGGTCGACATCATACTCAACCGTGACCAGAATCGGGCCCCCATCGACGGCAGCCGGGTCTTCTTTCAAAATTGTGGGTAACCGCCAATGAACCCAAGGAGT
>PMXH01000401.1:0-4424 GCA_003165855.1 Acidobacteriaceae bacterium
ATCATTTCAGAAAGAATTGAAATCCGATGCCCGAGAACACTTTTGACATCGTGAGCAAGATCGACATCGAGGAAGTGAAAAACGCCATCCAGCAGGCGTTGAAGGAGATCCACACGCGCTTCGACCTGAAGGATTCAAAGTCGAATATCGAACTGGAGAAGGATGCGATCGTGCTGCACTCNNGAAAAAGCGCGCGAGATCGTGAAACTGGTCAAGGATTCGAAGAAGAAAGCGCAAGCTTCGATCCAGGGCGATCTGGTGCGGATCAGCAGCAAAGACCGCGACGCGCTGCAGGAAGTAATCGCCATGCTGCGGCAGCACGATTTTGGAATCGATTTGCAGTTTACGAATTACAGGACTAATTAGGCGTCAGAAAGCAGACCTCGGGCGGCAGACGGCGAGGTTTTGGGGTCTGAAGTCCGAGGGCTGAAGTCCGAGGTCAGGGTTCACATTGAGCGCACCGGCCATCATTAACGGGAAAGAGGTCTTCGACCTGCTGCACGACGATCTCGCAGCGCTGGAAGGCGAGTTCGGGCAGGATACCGTCTCGGGCGTGCTGGCCATCACCGAGATTGGCGAGTATCTGCGCAACGGGGGCGGAAAGCGCATCCGGCCAGCACTTCTGTTCCTTTCTGCCAAGCTCTTCCATTACAAAGGACGCGGAGCGGTGCGACTGGGCGCGGTGGTCGAGATCATCCATACTGCCACGCTGGTGCATGATGACATCATCGATGAGGCCAAGACGCGCCGCGGCCGCCCCGCCGCCAATACACAGTGGGGCAACTCGAAATGCGTGCTGGCGGGCGACTGGCTCTACATGCAGGCCTTCAAGGTGGCCGTGCAGGAGCGCAACTTTCGCATTCTCGACACGCTGATTGAACTGACGCAGCAGATGGTCGAGGGTGAGCTTTTGCAGATGGAAAAGCTCGGAAAGCTGATCACGATCGACGAACATTTCGATCTGATCTACCGCAAGACCGCTTGCCTGTTTTCCGTATGCATGCGGCTAGGAGCGATTCTCGGCGGAGCGACGGCCGCACAGGAAGAAGCTCTGGGCCAGTACGGACACGACCTCGGCATGGCCTTTCAGATTGTGGACGACGTGCTCGACCTGACCGCGTCCGAAGATGTTCTGGGCAAGCCGGTGGCGAGCGATCTGCGCGAGGGCAAGGTCACCATGGCGGTGATCCACGCGCTGGAGCGCTGCACGGCGGAGGAACGAGCCAAGATCGAAACCATTCTGCGCGACCGAGCTTTCAACGGCGTGACCCACTCGCAAATCATGGAGATTCTGCAGCGCTACGGGTCGCTGGAAGCCGCTACCAATCGCGCCGCGCGGTATGCGGAGTCGGCTCGCAAGGCGATCTGCACCTTCCCGGATTCCGAGATCAAGCGGGCGCTACTCTGGGCGCCGGAGTTTGTGGTGGCGCGGGAGAAGTAGGTACTCTACTTTTCTCCGCGATTGAGCTTTTTCGCCGAGTTTCCAGAACCGAAGTCCGCCGCGTTGTCCATTGGGTAATCGGCCGCCTTTGCTAATATTGAGACCTTTCCCGATTCTCCTCATCCAAAGGACTTCTTATGAACTTGTTTTTGCTGATGGCGCGCCATGGGTACGCCTTGACCTTTGGTCTGTTGCTGGCCGAGGCGATCGGGCTTCCCTTCCCGGCCGCAATCGCGTTGGTGGCGGCGGGGGCTGCCGTGGCAGCTCATGCGCTGTGGGGTCCCTACGTTCTGTTTGCGGCGGTTACCGCACTGCTGCTGGGTGACACCGTGCAGTTCTGGTTGGGACGGTACATGGGCTGGGCATTGCTGGGATTTCTTTGCCGCGTGTCGATTAATCCGGAAACCTGCATCCTGCGGTCGGCGGAGTCTTTCTACAAGCGCGGCAAAGTCACGCTGGTGATTGCGAAGTTCATCCCTGGAGTCAACACCATGGCGGCGCCGCTGGCCGGCAGCATGAAGATGCGCTTCTGGCAGTTCCTGCAGTTGGACTTCGTTGGTGCCATGTTCTATTCGCTGACGTATTTGCTTGTGGGATACCTTTCCCGCGATTTTCTGGCAGCGACCTTGCGCGGGTTTCACGCGGCCGGCCGGGCGATGGAGGTGGTGGTTGTCGCGGCGCTGGTGGTGTATGCAATCTACCGCATTGTGCAATATCGCAAGAACAAGATGTACCGCGTGGTGCCCAGGATTCAGGTTCAGGAACTCGCCGCGCGTCTGGCCTCCGAGGATGCGAGCCGGGTGCAGATCGTCGACGTCCGCAGCCATGGCTATTACGATTCCGGGTCCGCACGGATCAAGAACTCGATCCGCATTGAGCCCAACAATCTTGAGGAAGAGATCAAGAATCTTTCCCAAGACAAGGACATTTACCTTTACTGTACTTGAGCGCGCGAAGCGACCAGCGCCCGGGTGGCGCACTTGCTGCGGGAAAAAGGATTCAACACGTTCGTGATTGTCGGCGGATTGACTGCCTGGCGCAAGGCCGGCGAGCCGCTGGAATCGGTGCCACAGAACGATCTGGTGAAGCTGCCCACGTTTTCCTAGTCGTTCGTCGTTGGTCGTTTGCTCTCCATTGCGCCGACCCTTTTATACTTGCCTGGATGGCTTCGACGAGAGAAATCGAAATCAAGTTTCGTATCGCAGACGTGCGGGCGCTCGGGCGCAAGCTGCGTGCGGTGGGATTTCGGCTGGTCACGCCGCGCACGCACGAAATAAACACTCTGTATGACTTGCCAGGTGAACTTCTGCGCGCGCGCAAGGAACTGTTACGCATCCGGAAATACGGCTCTGAGTGGACGCTCACCCATAAATCCAGCGGCAGGATTGGTCGGCACAGCAGCAGACTCGAGCTTGAAACATCAGTGAGCGATGGGCGGAAGATGGACTTGATCCTGCAAGCACTGGGCTATGCGCCCTCGTTTCGCTACGAGAAATTTCGCGCCGAGTGGTCCGATGGAACAGGGCAGGTGGTAGTGGACGAGACGCCTATTGGAAATTTCTGCGAGATCGAAGGTGCGTCGCGCTGGATTGATGCGACAGCGAGGAAACTTGGGGTGACTGCGGCGGAGTACATCACGAAGAACTACGCGGGATTGTTTCTGGAGTGGAAGGCTCGGACCGGAAGTGGGGCGGCTGAGATGACATTCAGAGCCGTGGCGGATCGAAAGCCTTTCGGCCCGCGTTCGTGATAGGGTGCGCCTCGCTGCGCGGGCGAAGGCGCCCGTCCCCACACAAACCTAGACGGACGTCCGTCGCAACATGGTTCGTGGCAGCTGCTTCCTTATGCCCCGTGGCACTTCTTAAATTTCTTCCCCGAGCCGCAGGGGCAAGGATCGTTGCGGCCCACTTTCTCCTGCCCGCGCACAACTTGCTGCACTGGCGCCACGTCGCCGGCACCAGCCATGCGCGCCTGCTCCAGTTCGCGACGCTTGCGTCGCATGAACGCTTCTTCCAGGTCGTCGGCGGAAGTTGCGACCAGCCGTGGCGGATGATGTCCGTTCCCACCACTTCCCTGTTGCGACGGCACTCCGGGCTCGGCTCCCTGACCTGCGGGTTCTCCTCCGGTCGGACCGGCCGGGCCTGCGTCCGGCGGCCGCTCGATAATCTGCATCAGGTAGAGATAACGGGCCGTGTCCTCCTGGAAGCGTTGCAGCATGGCCTCGAACATCTCGAACGATTCTTTCTTGTACTCGACCAGCGGATCGTGCTGGCCATAGCCGCGCAGTCCGATGCCCTCCTTGAGATGGTCCATGCTGAGGAGGTGGTCTTTCCACTGCTGGTCGATCACGCTAAGCATGATCATGCGCTCGTGATGGCGCATGGCCTCGGGGCCGATCAGCTTCTCTTTCGCGTCGTAACGCTCTTTCAGCTTCTCGAAAATCGCGTCGCCGAGTTCCTGCCGGTTCAGCGCTTCGGGCTTCACGCCTTCCGCGATGAAATCCACGCCGAAATGCGTGAAGACTGCGTCTTTCAGGCCTTTGATGTTCCAGTCGTCGGCATGTCCCTTGGGCGGGCAATATTCTTCCATCAGGTCGCCGAGAATGGCTGAAACATAATCTTCGAGGATCAGATCTTTCTGATCCATCCCTTCGAGCAAGCGGCGGCGCAGGCCGTAGACGGCCTCGCGCTGCTTATTCATCACGTCGTCGTACTCGAGCAGGTGNNCGGGACTCGTGGCGTTCGGTGCCCAGAATGTGCAGGCCCCCGACGGCGGTGACTTCGTCATGCTCTTTATCGGTCTGCGCCTTGTAGCGGCTGAAGGCCTCGGTCCACTTGTCAGTCGGAACTGTGTATTCGTTGCCGCTGTAGTAGAAGACCGAAATCGTACCATCTTCCTGCGGACCTTCGATCTTGCCCTGAGCCACGCGCAGTTGCTGGGCGATTCCCTTTTTCACTAACTCCTGCTTGGCCATGAATTCGGG
>PMXH01000401.1:4442-4642 GCA_003165855.1 Acidobacteriaceae bacterium
ATGTGGTGCCGACCAACACCGGCTGGCCCGTGGCGTTGAGCTTCTGAATCTCATCGGCCACCGCGAAGTATTTTTCCTTTTCCGTACGAAAGACGACATCGGGATTTTCCAGCCGCAGCATCTGCTTATTCGTCGGAACGACCATCACGTCAAGCTTGTAGATGTTGTCGAACTCGGCGGCTTCCGTTTCCGCCGTACCC
>PMXH01000221.1 GCA_003165855.1 Acidobacteriaceae bacterium
CCGGTCATGCCGATGGTGACGACCAGGATGAGAGATGCTGTGCCGATGACCATGCCCAGCGCCGTCAGGATGAAGCGGATTTTGTTGCTGCAAAATGTGTCGTAGGAGAAAGCGATGATCTCGCCGAAGGCCATTTGCGGGCGAAGGCGAGAACGGGTTGTGGCGGCGACTGGCATAGTCTCCTATTCACTGATGCTACGGCTTGACGGTGGGGGCGTGCAAACTTCGATGAGGAAGCGAGCCAGACGCGCTGTTACTGCGCCGCAAAGAACGCGGCGCTTCGCGCGGCTCGCCCAGATCCTTCGCTGCGCAAAAACGCTTGCTCAGGATGACAAATCGAAGAAGATAAGTGTTACTCGATTCTGCAAACCATCACGGTCGCGTTCTGATAGGGACAGGGCAGGCCGGGGTCATGGAACCGTTCGAGGATGACCCAGGTCACACTGAAGCGCGACCGCAGGCTCTCGAAGTCGGCTTTCTGAAAGTGTTCCCAGCCAATTTGCGCCTGCACCTCTTGCTGCCAGCGCGGGGCGAGGCGGGGGACTTGGGTGGCGACGGAAGCGTCCTTGCCAATGTCGGCGAGGACGCTGCGTTCGGCCCAGGCGCGGAAGCTGTAGGCATCCTCGCCGGGGCTCTGCAAATAATTGGGGCCCAGAGCGAAGAGGCTGTCTTGAGGAGTGTTCTGCCGAACCCAAAGGAAGGCTTGCAGCCACTGGTTTCGCGGAGTGGCTCCGGGCCAATCGATATGGTTCGAAGCGGGGTACGTGGCACGCTGCGCGAGAAACATTACGGCGCACAGGGGGACGAACAATGCCGCCCAGCGAACCCAGGAGGTGCGAAGGAAGCGCTGCCCCACCAGCCCCCCCGCGAACAAAAACATGAGCAAATACAGCAGGTGCAGGTAACGCATGGGCTGAAAGGGCTTCAGGCGATCAAACTGGGGCGGCAGCAGAATGATGAGAGCGACTACAAGCTGGAACATTCCGTAAAACAAAAGCCGCGAACTGAGGCGACCCAATACTGGAAGGTTGCCCTGACGAGCGAGGCGGCTGAACCACCACAGCAGAAGCAGCGGGGCGAATACACCGATCCATTCATACCAATGCCACGCCGAAAGGTAGAAGTAGTCCCGGGTGTGCGCGGCTTGTTGCCATGCGGGAGAAGTGGGCTCGAAGATCCAGCTCAGAGGCAGAGCGAAGGCGACCGCGGAGAGGGAAGTCTCCCGTTGGCCGGTTGGTTTCCAGAGAAGAATGATGCAATAGGAAATTCCGAAGCTGGCCATGATGGGATGGATGGCGCAGGCTGCGGCGAGAAGTATCGCTACCAGCCAGAATCTTCTTTCGATCACAGAAGCGATGGCAGCAAGAATGGCGGCGGTGGCGAGGGCGCGGGGATGCAGGTTCTGGTCCACCAAATACAGCGCGGTACCGGCAACCGGAAGAGTGAGGAGTGCTGCTACGGTAGAGACTGCGGCCCACCGGGCAGGCCACTCGGGAAAACAATGGCAGGCTATCCGCCAGCATCCCCACAAAATCAGGAAGATACCTAGGAAGTGCCAGGCCAGGATGACCAAAGGCAGCGGCAAGCGGCTCAAACGGATTGACCCTGCGACCAGCTTGTCGAAGACGGTCGCCTGCAATTGCAAAGTGAAGAAGTCCGAGTCGTGAGGATAGAGCGCGGGGTTCAGATCATGCTTGATGGCGGGCAGGTAGACTCCGTCATCTTCAGCGCCGGGGTGATAGCCGTGGACCAGGAGGGCGAGCAGGGTAAGGACAAACAGAATAATCAGTATTTTGGCCGCGGAATGGTCTTTCATGCCTATCCCTTATAGAATTGCCCGAGAGGTTGAATGGATCATCCACAGACTCTGGAACAAGAACATGCGTCGCACGTGACGCCGACGCGGGTCTCTGTTCCTCAAGCGCAGGTTCCGCAAGCGCTGACAAAACTCGCTCTGGTTTTGCCGACACTCCATGAAGCGGGCAACATTCAAACCGTCCTGCAGCGCGTTCGCGCCAGCCTGGATCCTCTTGGAATTCCTTACGAAGTCATTGTAGTGGACGACGACAGCCGGGACGGAACGGCGGAGATTGTGCACGCCATCAGCGAGTGCGATCCGAGGGTGCGGCTGCTGGTGCGCAGCAATGCGCGTGGTCTGGGAGGAGCGGTGGTTTATGGCTGGGAGCGAAGCGAGGCGGAGATTGTAGGAGTTATCGATGCTGACCTGCAGCATCCTCCTGAGCTTCTGCCGCAGTTGTGGAAGGCAATCGAGTCGGGAGCTGATCTCGCGCTGGCCAGCCGCTATGCCGCCCCGGGAGGTCTGCGGGGCTGGAATCTGGCGCGGCGCGGACTATCATGGTTGGCGATTTGGATGACCCAGCCTTTGCAGAAACCGGAGATTCGCGTCAAGGATCCGATGACGGGATTTTTCCTGGTGCGGCGGACCTGTATCCGAGACATCACGCTGGAGACGCAAGGATTCAAGATCCTGCTGGAAATCCTGGTGCGGGGCGAAGTGAGGTCGGCGGTGGAGATTCCATTTTCTTTTGGGCTGCGAAAGGCAGGCAGCAGCAAGGCCGGACTCAGGGAAGGGCTGAACTATATTTCGCTACTGGGACGGCTTTGGCGCGATGCTTATGTGCCGTGGCGAACTGCTCAGACTGCCAGGAACGACTTGCATCGTTAAGGTAGGTGAACTCTTCCGCTTTATGCGGGGCGAGCTGTTCTGCGGGCGTAGTACGTAGGATAGCCAGGCTCAAGTTTGCGGCCCTGGTCGCTGAAGCGGGGCAGGTGGATTAGTCCCGCCCTCTGCAAGGCGAATTGCACAGTGGTCGTGAGCACGCCGAAACCATACTTCACGCTGCGGCGGAAGTTGATGGATGAGGCCTCCTCGAAGTACTTCGTGGGACAGGACACTTCTCCGATGCGGAAGCCGAAGTGTACACACTGGGCGAGCATCTGATTATCGAAGACGAAGTCATCGGAATTCTCCAGCAGCGGCAGTTCGGTAAGCACCTGGCGGCTGAAGGCGCGGTAGCCGGTGTGGTATTCGGAAAGCTTCACGCGCAGAAAAAGATTTTCAAACGCTGTGAGCAGACGGTTGGCGATGTATTTGTAGATCGGCATGCCACCGCGCAGTGCTGTTCCGCCAATGATGCGCGAGCCCAGCACCACGTCATAGATGCCGTAAGCTACCATGCTGGCCATGGCCGTAACCAAAAGCGGCGTGTACTGATAATCGGGATGCACCATCACCACAATNNCTCGCAGGCCTAGGCGATTGGCGAGCGCGACGGTGGCGTCGGAGCTGTGATCGTCGACCAGGATGCAGACATCCACCAGGTCGGGCAGCTCACCCACTGTAACCTCAAGAGTCTTCTCCGCGTTGTAGGCGGGCATTACGACCGCAATGCGTTTGCCGTTGATCATTTCCCGGAACTTCAATTGGATTCAAGGCAGGTTCAATGATACCTGAGTCCGGATTTATCGCAATTAACGTTATGCCCTGCCCCATTTCTGCCCGCAGCTGAAAACAAAGGGATTGTTGGGTTCGTTTCGTAATTACCTTCGCTTTGAAAGACGAGGCTCCTCCGATGATTAGGCTCAGGACGTCGTCGGACGTGTCCTCGGACTGAAAAAAGGGGCGGCTGGGTTCGCTTTGTAATTGGATTCTCATTCATCATCGCCAGGCGGAGTTTTCAGCTGCCTCAGCGTTGCAGGAACCGAGTCCGCTGTTCTGGTCTCAGCGGGAACGGAGGTCTCGTCCGCGTTTCTGATCTCAGCACGAACGCTAACATTCACAGCGGTTGGCGCCTGCAAGCGCTTGCAGCATACGTTGCAATCGCTCCAGCTCGTGGAGAGTCCGGAACAATCTATTAGCAAGAGTCGATTCGGAGCGCTGAAGAGCGCCGATGAGCCGTTGAGCGCTGGCAATCCGGGATCAAGTATTTCAGTTTGAAACACCAGCGTATCAGGTGACTCAGAATAATGTGGCCCGCAATCGTAAATACCTTCGGCTCTGCCGGAGGATCCTTATGCATGGGCCGGGGGTCTGGTTTCGCTGCTGTTGCTTATCGGGCGCGGCCCGA
>PMXH01000425.1 GCA_003165855.1 Acidobacteriaceae bacterium
GATTCCTCGATTCTGTGAGCCGGGGATCACGTACTGGCGCTTCGATCCGGTAACTGGGCCGGCATTCGGAACAGGCTCCTTGAACCCCGTAGAGCAGGAAAGCTGTTTGCGTGCCCTATGGAGTCTGGTCTTGACTGTTGCCAGGGTGAGGTCGAGAGTTCGAGCCACCTCCTTCATCGAGCATTCCTGTTGAATCCAGGTTGTCAGTGGGGTGCGAAGGGTGATATCGAGCTTGGAGATTGCACGCAAGACGTAGTCAGACCTCTGGCGCAATTCACAAAGCTGCTCCGGGTTCAATGCCGTTTCAGGAATATCAATCGTTTGAGTGGGCTCACCCGAATCCGATGACGGTTCGAACGAAATTTCCAAACGACTGCGGCGTCTCCGCAGAACCATCAGCGCGGAATTGATAGCGATCCTCATGAGCCATGATGCGAATTGAGATCTTCCTTGAAAGGAATCCAGCGCCAAATATGCGCGAAGAAAAGTCTCCTGCAGCGCGTCCTCTGCGTCTTCGTGGTTCCTGGTTATTGATTGAATTCGTTTATAAAGACGGCGTGAGTAACGGCCCTGGAGTTCCTCGAATGCAGAGTTTGATCCGGCTCTCGCCGCGGCAACCAGTTCCAGGTCTCCGCAGGCGGCATTCTGATGATCGTTTACCTCAGGAAAACAACTACTACGGTATAGCTGCATCACTCGTCTCCCTCAATGTGAGTTTCAAGAAGCGTCTTCGGACATGAAGATCGGATGGCGCAGACGTAACGGAGAAGCCTGAATCAGACCCGCGTCAACTGCCTGTCATTAAGCCTCAAGCGCGGAGACGTGGCCATTGGACGAAGGTATTGATCAATACGTTTGTACGAACTGGCTCCAGTTGATGCGTGAGTTCCTACCGACGTTTTGATTCATTCGAAGTGACATCAAACATGTCTGTACGACATCCGACGTGCGGCCTCGGTTGCTCCTTTGCAAATGACACAAACCACTGGTGAGCAATGACTTGCAGGAGAATTTCACACGTTGGTAACCAATACCTAAGTACAATAGACGCCGCCAAAGTGAGAGTAGATGATGGGTTTGTGCAGCACGAAAAAGGAGACTTCATAGAGACAAAGGCAGCCGCGTTGTTGATTTGCTGTCCTGAGTGGAGCAAGCAGCACTTTCGGAAGGTGCACATCGACTTCCCCAAGCAGCGTAGGTGGAACCCACGCTTCGCGAAGTTGGGAAAAGCTGTTTTAGGAGCAGATTGAGATCTCTATGACGAACTCACAATTGCTTGTATCAATCGTCGATGATGATGAGTCGGTTCGCGAATCGCTGCCCGATCTCCTAAAAGAGTTCGGTTTTGCGTCTCAGACGTTCTGTTCTGCCGAGGAATTCCTTGCGAGCGATGGTATGTCCCAGGGGAAATGTTTGATTCTCGACGTTGCCATGTCGGGAATGTCTGGTCCCGAACTGCAAAAGGAGCTGAATCGTCGAAAGATCAAGATACCTATTATCTTCGTCACCGCGCGTCGGGACGAAGCTTTACGGTCGCACCTGATCGATGAGGGCGCGATCGCGTGCTTGTTCAAGCCATTCAGCGATGCCGCAATGCTGGAGGCGCTGAATTCTGCGCTCCACGTCGATTGATCGCTGTTTCAGTAACTAAGTCGCAGATTTACAATGACTCATCAGTGCGCACGCGTTTTTGATGTGAGGGCCCAACCGATGCCAGAGAGCCAGCCAGTCGTTCTCGTCGTAGATGACGACATTTCTGTACGCGAATCGCTCGAACTCTTGCTTCGCAACAAGAGTCTGGACGTGGAGACGTTTGTTTCGGCGCAGGAACTTCTCAACTGCCCCCCGAAAACAGTGCCAAGTTGCCTACTATTGGATATTTCTCTTCCTGGGCTCAATGGTCTCGATTTGCAGAAACGTCTCGCAGTGGAACGGTATGAGATGCCAATTATCTTCATCACCGGCCATGGGGACATTCCCAAAAGCGTGCAGGCGATGAAGGCAGGTGCTGTGGAGTTCCTGACCAAACCGTTCAGTGACGAGATTCTGCTGAATGCCGTTCGCAATGCCTTGATACGCAGCAGGGCATTACTTGAGCGATCTGCGGAGATCCGGGCGTTGAAGGCTCGTTACTCATGTCTCACCGCCCGCGAGCGCGACGTGATGGCGTTGGTGGTTATTGGCCTGCCGAATAAGCAGGTGGGCGGCGAACTGGGAATCAGCGAAATTACGGTGAAGGCGCACCGCGGCAGCCTCATGCGGAAAATGAAAGCTGAATCCCTCGCAGAATTGGTGAACATTGCCGCACGCCTTCGCCTGCCGCGCCGCGCTGGATCGGCTATGTCCTCGGCTAGATAAGCCTCGAGCGGAAACATCGTGCGTCACGCGACTTTCGTCGCCAAGGGGTCCTATCGCGCCTCCACGAAGGTATCGGTCAATACCTTTGTCTCATATTGCGCAGGTATACATCACTGTCCTCGTCACATCTCTAGTAGCGTGCCGGTCACATTGGCGACTGAAGCGGCATCACCGCCGCGGACTGTTTTCCGCGGGCGTCAATCGCGGCTCGTCAGCTCAGAGCTGGGCGCCCAGTCCAGACACCTTCGACGCTTAGAAATTTGGAGATATACATGGGTTCATCCTCGAAAGGCGTCAGCTTCATTACAGACACCTCCTGCAACATTGGTGCAGTGGACGCCGATCACTTTGCTCACCGTGCGGTTCTTTCTCGACTCCCGCTGCCGGCATCGTCAAGCGAGGGAACCACGCTGAATCGAGCTGATCGGTCCCTGATCGTAACTGCCAGGAATCCGCCCCGCATTCTTTTGGTTGACGCGGCGCGGCAGTTGCACGAATTGCACCTCGCGCTGCTGCGATCCATTCCAGCCCACGTGGAAACCTTGACCTCCTGTTCTGACTTGTACTTCCACGAGGAGCGGGCTTACGCACTGGTGATCCTCGTCCCACATCCGCAGTCAAAGGAGGCGGCTGAGGCCGCACATTTTGTCCGCCATCGGTGGAGCGCGGCAAAAATTCTCCTGCTCGAAAGCGAGTCCGCTCTGATTGACGACTGGCTTTACGACGACCGGGCCGAACCTCATTTGCATCCGGCGACTATCCGCGGAGCGGCAATCGGGCTCATGTCTCAACAAGAGTATTGGATTCGAGCATGAACATCGAGAGTTTATCCGCCCAGACTGGAATCGTTGCAGACAGGCTGAACTGACAATTCGCCCCGTGCGCAGGGGATTCATACCTATGTATTACCCAATACCTTCGTCTAATGGATTTGCTTTCTCGCCTCTGGCTTAATCACATAAGCCGCTTTGGGTGAGTCGGCGCATCCCGTCAGAACTACGAAGAAGCGGCATGGGAGAAATGGCAATGAAGCAACTCAGCACGAATCGAAAGAGGCTTTGGATCGCCTGCATGGCATTTGCAGCATCTGCTTTGGTTGCAGGCGCGGCCCTCGCAGATCAAGACAGGTATACACTGACGGCGCCCAATGGGGTTGCCTTCTCAGATTTCAGAGGATACGACGAATGGCAGTATGTCGCGGTGAGCACAACCGGCACCGGGATCAAGGCAATCTTGGGAAACCCCGCAATGATCGAAGCTTACAAGAAAGGCATCCCCGGAAACGGGGAACCTTTCCCCGACGGTGCCGCGATCGTCAAAATCGAGTGGGCCAAGGCCCCGAATCCCGTGTCCCCTTACCCGGTGGAGATTCCGACAACTCTCAGGTCGCTTTCCTTCATTGAAAAGGATTCAAAGAGATTCCCTGATACGAGCGGATGGGGATACGCCAAGTTCCTTTACGATCCGGCGACGCGTACGTTTAAGCATGATGGAAACGACCCATCTTTTGGAAAGAAGGTGTGCTACCAGTGTCATACGGCTGTGGCAGATAGAGACTACATCTTCACAAATTACCCGCTACGGTGATGAGTCCAAGGCGCGTTGTTGGCGAGAGGTTAATCCGCGCAGACCAATAAGAAGAAGGAGAGACCATGGCGACCACGGTTGCAGTGAAAACGATGAAGGCCGCACAAGTGACCGGAGCAGGAGCTGGCTTCGAGATTGTCGAACGGGAAATCCCCGAGCCTGGTCCGGGACAGGTTCGCATCAAGGTGCTGGCGTGCGGAGTGTGCCACAGCGATGCGCTAGTTGTCGAAGGCTCGTGGCCTGGAATCGCGTACCCGCGCGTTCCGGGACATGAGGTCGCGGGCATAGTGGACATGCTGGGCGCAGGAGTGACCGAATGGCGCAAAGGCCAGCGCGTAGGCGTGGGCTGGCACGGCGGCCACGACGGAACCTGCGCCGAATGCCGGCGCGGTGATTTTCGAAACTGCCGCAATCAGAAGATTGCAGGGATAAGTTACGACGGAGGCTACCAGCAGTTCATGGTGGCTCCCACCGAAGCCCTGGCTTCGATCCCGGAAAGCCTGAGCGATGTGGAGGCGGCGCCCCTGTTGTGTGCCGGCATCACCACCTACGACGCTCTGCGACACGCAGGCGCAATGCCGGGGGATCTAGTAGCGGTTCAAGGAATTGGAGGGCTCGGCCATCTCGGAGTTCAATTCGCCAACAAATTCGGCTACAAAGTTGCTGCAATTGGGCGAGGGCCGCGAAATGAGTCGCTCGCAAAGAAGCTTGGCGCCCAGGTGTACATCGATAGCAATGCGCAGGACGCATCTGAGGAACTGCAAAAGCTGGGCGGCGCGAGGGTCATTATGGCGACAGCGCCGAACTCGAAGGCGATGTCTGAATTAATCGACGGCCTCGGCCCGAATGGCAAACTTCTGGTGATCGGCGCTAGCTTCGATCCAATCGAAGTGACGCCGATTCAGCTGATCATGGGCAGCAAGACCGTCCAGGGATGGGCTGCGGGACCGCCAGCCGATTCAGAAGACACGCTTCGCTTTGCGGCATTAAGCGGCGTACGCGCCATGATCGAGACCTATCCGCTTGAGCAGGCGGCGGCGGCGTATGCCCGCATGATGAGCGGCAAGGCTGAGTTTCGCGTTGTGTTGACGATGTGATGCCCGCTGGCTTCGGCAAAGAATGACGCCGCCGAGAACGGGCCAGTCTAGTCGCCGACGGTCGGACTGAACAAGTATCGAGGCCAAAGGACAGGAGGAATGAGGATGACAGGACGGAGTTATTCGAGTTTGAAAGGCACACATCTCCTGACGATCGCGGCTGTCGGGCTGCTCGCGGTCGGTGCCGCAGCACAGAACGTAACGGATAACTGCGGACTCGCACATGTCATCCCGCTCACAGGCGCTGAGCCCCCGGCGAAGATTGTTGCCGATCCTCCACTGGCCGGACCGC
>PMXH01000193.1 GCA_003165855.1 Acidobacteriaceae bacterium
CGCATGCAGCACCCCGCAAGGGAGGCTGCCATAGCAGGTCAAGCAAGGGTCTAACGCGAGCTACTGGCCGAGACGAATGGACCCAACATCACCTCGGAACTCTTATTTTTTGCCCCCCGCCTAAGCTGCACGCTCAATAGACCTTCAAGAAAATCTCGCTTCACAGCGGTATATTCCCATGCTTCTTAGGCGGGTTCTTATCACGCTTGTTCTCCAGCATGGCCAGTGCCTGAATCAATTTCTTCCGCGTCTCCCGCGGCTGGATGATGGCGTCGACAAATCCGCGGTCGGCGGCGACGTAGGGGCTGGCGAAGCGGTCGCGGAATTCTTCGATCTTTTTCTGGCGTAATTCCTGCCGCTCTTGCGGATTTGCCGCGCCATCCAGTTCGCGCTTGTAGACAATGTCCACCGCGCCTTCCGGACCCATCACCGCAATCTCCGCGGTCGGCCAGGCGTAGTTCACATCCGTGCGGATGTGCTTGGACGCCATCACGCAATAGGCGCCGCCATAGGCTTTGCGCGTGATCACCGTGATCTTTGGCACCGTGGCTTCAGCGAAGGCATAGAGCAATTTCGCTCCGTGCTTGATAATTCCGCCATATTCCTGCGCGGTGCCGGGCAGAAATCCCGGAACGTCTTCAAACGTGATTAAAGGAATGTTGAAGCAATCGCAGAAGCGCACGAAGCGCGCGCCCTTCACCGACGCATTGATGTCGAGCGTGCCGGCCAGCATCGCCGGCTGGTTGGCGACGATGCCCACGGAGCGCCCGTCCAGCCGCGCGAATCCCACGACCATGTTTTTCGCGTAGTGCTCCTGCACTTCAAAGAAGTAGCCGTCGTCAACCACGGCGTGGATCACGTCCTTCATGTCATAAGGCAGATTCGATTGCGCCGGCACGATCTTGTCGAGCGCAGCGTCGGCCCGGTCAATCGGGTCGGTGCAGGGCTTGCGCGGAGGGTCGTCCAGGTTATTCGACGGCACAAAGCTCAAGAGCTCGCGCACCATGGACAAACATTCGGCATCGTCGTGCGCCAGAAAGTGCGCCACGCCAGAGGTTTCGTTGTGCGTCATGGCGCCGCCGAGTTGCTCTTTGGTGACTTCCTCGTGCGTCACCGTCTTGATGACGTCCGGCCCGGTGATGAACATGTAGGAAGTCTTGTCGACCATCAGCACGAAGTCAGTGATCGCCGGCGAATATACCGCTCCGCCGGCGCATGGGCCCATGATCGCCGAAATCTGCGGCACCACGCCGCTGTACAGAGTGTTGCGCAGAAAGATATCGGCATATCCGGCCAGCGACGCCACGCCTTCCTGGATCCGCGCCCCTCCAGAATCGTTCAACCCAATCACCGGCGCGCCCATCTTCGCCGCCAGGTCCATGATCTTCACGATCTTGCCCGCATTCGTTGCCGAGAGTGATCCGCCGAACACGGTGAAATCCTGGGCGAAGACGTACACGAGCCGGCCTTCGATGCGGCCGTAGCCGGTGACAAAGCCGTCGCCGTAAGGCTTCTGCTCGAGCATGCCGAAGTCGCTGCAGCGGTGCGTNNTCCCGCGCCGACATTTTGCCTTCCTTGTGCTGGCGCTCGCGGCGCTTCTCGCCTCCGCCCTCTTCGGCAAGCCGGTTGCGCTTCTTCAGTTCTGCGATCTTTTCTTCGAGATTCATGGCGGAGAGGATTATAGCGGATGAATGGGCAGGCAGGTGTGAGCTACGTCACAAGATCAGCGAGAATCGAGCGCGATCAATCCCCCGACTTCGCTCGTCGCAACACGTAAATCACCCAGGGAGCGATCTTGGTTTCGTTCACCCACGGATAAGGCTCGCCGCCTTTGGCCAGCGGCTTGAATACCTGGACGACCCGTAGACCGGCTTCTCCATAATACCGTCCGATACGATTCGTCACCAGAAAATGTCTTCCACCGCCCTCCCGTCCTGGATGTCTGTAATGACCGTGCACACCACGTCACCGCAGCGGGCGGAGGCATTCTCCGGGAAATCCTTGGTCGAAAAGGAAGCCCATTCATGCGTATAAATCTCGGGGGAAGAAACTACGCTTACGATGGTTCCATTCGGCGTCAGCAGTCTTCCCAGGTCACGAAAGATTCTCGTCTTCGTCGCACCGGCGATGTTGTCGAAGGTGAAAACGGAAAGCACCAGGTTGAATGTCCCGGCCGCAAGCTCGTCGAAATTATCGCCGGGTACCAGACGGTAATCCCCGGAGGCATCGGTCGCGCGCGCAATCCGCAGCATGTCCTCGGAGATATCGACTCCCGTCACATTGAAGCCGAGTTTCTCCAGAAAGCGTGTCGACCGGCCCGTGCCGCAGCCGAAATCGAGCGCCCTCGTACCCGTCACATGCTCTGAAATGATCGCTGGAAGATCGCGGTAGGCGAGGTAATACGTGTTCGCGAATTCGAGTGTGGAGTACGCTTCGGACCGGCTCGCGTCCTCGTAGCAGTTAACGAAATTCATCCTCGTGTCGTTCACACGCGAGTATAACTCGTCACCTTTTTGCGGCGGCTGAAAATCTGGATCGGCTATCCCAAGAAGCTCCGGAAATCAGCGGCGAACTTATTCCAGATCCGATCCCAGCATCTGATACCGATACTTCTTCCCGTCCCAATAAATGACCGAAGATGTGCTCTCGCCTTCGCCTTTTTCTTCCATGTAGATTCCGAGCACGGTCTTCTTTTTCAGCGCCAGCCTTTTCACGGTGAGCGTCTTGAAGGGCAGGTTGATCAGCACAAACTTGGGCTTCGTTTTGTCGGAACGCCAGGCCTCCGGACCCACGCCGTGAACGATCAGCAGGGAAAGCCCCTTGCGTTCCGGATCGTCCGAGGCAAATGTCGAAGTGACTTTCACTTCGCCAAAACCCATAAAGCTGTTATAAGGATCAGCCACCAGAAAACCGCTTTCAGCCTGATCGGCCAATGGATTCTTGCAGCGGGCAACCACAATGAGATCATCCACACCGTCGCCGTCGAGATCGCCCACAAACTGCGGAGGACCAGCCAGCAGCGAACAGTTATCGCCAAACTCCTTGTGCACGTACTGATCGGTCACCGCGGGCACGGGAGACTTGGCGTGCGCTGGCGGCGGAGGCGGCTGCTTCTTGTCGTGAGCGAACGCAGCAGACCCGGCGGAGATCACAAGCAAAGCCAGCAAGACACGGGAGCAGACAACTTGGGAGAACGACATATCCCTACTTTAGTCCCGTTTTTCTTCGGAGGGTATAGACATAGATGATAACCGGTGACCGAGGTACTCACCGCCGGCGGAAGTGTTCCCACCCCAGTGCCTGCAGTTCGTACCCCACACCGTCCCGATTTCTCAAGAATATCTTCCGCCCCCGCGTGATGTGTCCGATGTGTGTAATCGGAACTCCGGCAATGCGGGATGGAACGTGCTTGCCGGGGGACGCAGTGAACAGCAGTTCATAGTCTTCCCCGCCGTGCAACGCCAACTGGAGATCCACTTCGCGTAAAGGCTTGCCCACGCTCGCCCGGGGGATGAGTTCTGCCGCGATCTCCGCACCCACGCCGCTCTCTTCGCAGATGTGGGCAAGATCGGTCGAAAGGCCGTCGCTGGTATCGATCATCGCGGAGGCTAGGCCTTTCTCGCGGAGAACCCTGCCTAACTCGACTCGCGGCTCCGGGAAAAAGTGCCGCAAATATTCCCTCGGATTCGGCTTCCGCTTGGATTTCTTCCGCATTTCTTTTCGCATCACCCACACCGCGGCCGCCGAGCCTCCCAGTTCTCCGCTCACATAAATGCGGTCGCCAGCCCGCGCTCGCGAGCGCAACACGGATTTTCCCTTCGGCACAGTGCCCACCACAACAATATCCGCCAGAATTCCATTCGGCGATTCCGCCGTGTCACCGCCTGCCAGGGTCACGCCGTATCTCTCGGCCAGGCCGATCAAGCCGCGGGCGAAGCGTCCCACCCAGCTTTGCGGCAAGTCCCGCGGCAACGCCAGCGAAAGGAATGCCGCCACCGGCTCCCCGCCCATGGCCGCGATATCGCTCAGCCCTCGCGCTAAACACCGGTGCCCCACCGATTCCGCCGGATGCCAGTCCCGCCGGAAGTGGATTCCCTCCAGCGTGAAGTCAGTCGTAACCAGTGTGTCGGTTTGCTGGCCTCGGCGCGGCAGAAGTCGCAGCACGGCGCAGTCGTCCCCAATTCCAGTTTGAACCGCAGGATTCGCCGCCGTGCTCACCATGCGGCGAATCTGTGCAATCAGCGCTTTTTCGGAAATCACCACGGCAACCACTATAAGCGAGGTCCACTTCCTGATGTTGCCTTCCATTGCCGGGACTCAGACGATCCTCTTGGCTCGCGAACGATCTCTTCTCTTCACTTCACTTCAGCCGGGAGCAGGGCTCGCCGGAAGCGTTCATTGGCCGGATGATCACCATCCTTGGCTGACCATCCGCTCCGGTAACCAGCCCCGCGATTACATTCGATTACCCCGCCTTAAGTAACATCTAATGTCCCTCCGCGTCGTTGACAGGGGGAACCCAGTTTGTTACCTTTTACCTGTCATTCACACAACCTAATTGGTTTGAGCGAAGTTCAGTAGCCTTTGGACACGCTAAGTTCTGCATCTCGTTGGAATTGCAGATCAGATATTTTTGGCTAGGTCCCCGGTTCCGGTAGACAAAGGGCACGTCAAAGTCTCCATTCCCAAATGGGAAGCGTACCCGAAAAAGTCAGTTGTCCGAACAGGCTTTCTGCAACCCAAGAGCTTTGCCTGGAGTTCCGGCCCTGACCGTTAAACGCTGAGATCATTCAACTCGGATAGAAGGAAGGCATTTGCAGAAGCGCTTCTACATACTTTTCGTGGCCCGCGGGGACGACGGCCAATTGCGCAAGATCTCCATTCCCGTCCATTATCTGTACGTATTCGTAGTCGGCGCGGCCATCGGATTCCTCAGCCTCACCGGAATTGCCAGCTCTTATACGCGCATGCTGCTCAAGGTTTCCCACTACAACGAACTGCGCACCGAAAAAGAGCAGCTCAAGGATCGTTATTCCCGCTTGGAAGAAGTCGCCAAAGAACGCGATGTCCAAGTGGCTTCTCTCGGTTCGATCGCCAGCGAGGTTTCCGCTCTTTACGGATTGAAATCGCAGCCCACACTGGTCACGGCCTCTCAGCAGCAGATTCAGGACTCCGACGTCACCTCTTCGCTGGACCAGCTCGGCGCCCTGCGCACCTCCGCTCTCACCGGTGCAGCCTCAGTCGGCATCAGCCTGGGAATGACCCGCAACGCCACCACCGCCGATTGGTACCGAGCCAACTCCGCTCCCAACCTCTGGCCAGTGGAAGGCCAGGTGACCGGAAGCTTCGGAGAGCGCATCGATCCCTTCAACGGTGAAGGCGCGTTTCACAGCGGCGTCGATATCGGCAGCAGCTACGGCCATCCCATCATCGCTCCCGCCGACGGCGTGATCACTTTCGCCGACTTCCTCGGCGGATACGGCAAGGCCATCATGATGGATCATGGCCACGGCATCTCTACCCGCTACGGTCATCTTTCCGGCTACGCCGTGACCCCCGGACAGCACGTGCATCGCGGTGACACCATCGGTTATGTCGGCCTCAGCGGACGCTCCACCGGCCCCCATCTTCACTACGAAGTCCGCATCAACGACACTCCCGTCAATCCCTACAAGTATCTCCGCATCACCGTTGCCCACAGCGGCGGCTTCGAAACCGGCAGCTAGAAGCAGTTGCCAGTACCCAGTTGCTAGTCTAGGCTCTTTGTGAGCGGGAAAAGCCTTGCTCTCAACTCCAGGCACGGCCGTGTGCCGCGACCCGGCTCTTACTGGGAACTGGCAGCCGGCAACTGGCAACTGAACTACCATGATCAGCTTCTTCCACTCCGTCCGCGAAGACGTCGCCGCCGTTTTCGAGTCTGACCCAGCCGCTCGCTCCTACGCCGAAGTCCTCCTCTGCTACCCCGGTCTCCACGCCGTGTGGGGACATCACCTGAGCCACTGGCTCTGGCGTCATGGCATGCGTTTCCTTGCCCGATTCGTTTCGCAAATCGCGCGCCTGCTCACCGGCATTGAGATTCATCCCGGCGCTGAGATCGGACGCCGTCTCTTCATCGACCACGGCATGGGCACCGTGATAGGCGAGACCGCCATCGTCGGCGACGACGTCACCCTCTACCAGGGTGTGACCCTGGGTGGAACCGGCAAAGAGAAAGGCAAGCGCCATCCCACCCTGGGCAACAATATATCGGTCGGGTCCGGCGCCAAGCTGCTGGGCAACATCACTATCGGCGACAACTGCCGCGTCGGCGCGGGCTCGGTCGTGCTCCGCAGTGTGCCAGCCAATTCCACCATCGTCGGCGTCCCCGGCCACATTGTTCTTCGAGACGGCAAACGCGTCGTCATCACCGACCCCAAGGACATCCGCGACCCGCTCTCCGACGTCATCATCAAGCTCGCCAAGGAAATGCACGAATTGCGCGAGAAGTTTCAGGAACACTCGCACGAAGCGCTGGGCGCCGAGCCAAATCTCACCATCGACGACGGCACCTCGCCCCCAAACATCTCTCCCCAGGACCTTTTCCAGGACGACTATCAGGACTACCAAATCTGAAATGCAGTGGCCAGTGTCCAGTGATCAGTGGCCAGTGAAAGACCAAAAGTCGGAATCGAGGCCTCTTGAGTGCGAAGGTTCTACTGGCCACTGCCCACTGCCTTACTGCCTCAGCCCCATCCAGCTTTCCGAAACCACCAGCGAATTGGCGGGATTGTGCGGGTCGTACTTCACCGACGTGGGTAGTCCCAGCCGGCAGGAATGCAGATTAATCCATTGCCTTAGGTAGGTAACGTCCTGCGAGCACTCATACGACACACCCGCCACGTCATACTTGTAGATCAGCAATACCGCCGCGTGGTGTCCGCTGCTGACGGGCAATTCCTGCACATCAATCACGGTGCCGTCGGTAATGCGTCCAATGCCGTCCAGCAAGACGCGGCGTTCGCGTTCCAGTTCCGCCGGTCCCTTGGGCTTGCGCCGCAACAGCGCGTAGACACCCAGCGCAACCGCGCCACTAGCCGCCACCAGCGAATAGATACGAAGTGAATCCATGCCCGAGGGAGTAACGTAGCAGCCGCGTACCGCCAACTGTAATTCGTTATCTCCATCCAGCATATGACGGAAGCGCCGTCTGTGGAAGTGCGTGGGGCGTTACCGAGGTGCCAGCCTGTGGAAATCTAAAGGCAGTGGCCAGTGTCCAGTGATCAGTGGCCAGTAAAACCAAAATGGCAGGGGTCGAAGACTGGCCACTGATCACTGACCACTGCCTTATTTCTGCTTACAAACAAACTCCCGCGCAATCTCTCCAAAGTCCCCTTCCGCCACCTGCCCAAACTGATCGTCGCGGTGAATCTTTTTGCTGACCACCAGCTTGCCGCTGCGGTCGCGGGAGTAGAACCACTCGGAGTTCGAAACCGCACTCGGCGCCGCACTGCCGCTCGCACAGTTAAACCGAACCCGCGCCCGCAGCTCCACGAACGGACCACCCTGCGGCAGCTTAGTAGGTTCTTTATATTCCACGCGGATCCAGGCCGTCCGCAGTCCGTTCTTCCGCGCCGTAACCGAGCTCACCAAAACCTGATCGCCGGCCGCCGTCGCCCCAACCTGCTGCCAGTCTCCAGCTGCCAGCGCCACCACTCCCACCAGCAGCACCGGGGCGAGCACCACCGCAACTACGATAAACAGCCCCTTCTTCACAGGGGATAGAGTTATGCCCATAAGCACGCCGCACACACTCTGGGCCAAAAACCAATTCCTGTCAACTCCGCCACCCACCTGAGAATAGTTCGATCCGAGCCGCGACGTTTTCCATTTCCACGGCGTCATCTCCCATGCCTGCGGCATCATTCTGAGCGAAGCCGAAGGGACCTCACGCGCAAACCATGACAACAAGCAGTTTTTCCCTGGTGTTGGTTTCCTCTGCGTCTCTGTGACTCTGTGGTAAATGTTTTTCGCCGGCAGTTCGTCTGCTATCGTAGTCTGCTGCGCAGAGGATCAACTCCCATGGAAACTCTTCACTGCACCACGATGCACTCGGCGATTGGACCGCTGTTCCTAGCCGCTTCCGCCCGCGGGTTAGTCGCCCTGGAATTCGACGCCCGCTTGCCCGGACAGCAATCGATTCGCCTCAGCCCTCGCGATGTTCGTGGTGAGCACGAGCACAAGAGAGAGCAAGAGAAAGAGAAAAACGGATTTACCTTCGAAGATACCCCTCGCCTGATGCAGCCTTACGTGAGCCAGCTCGAAGAGTATTTCGCTAGCCACCGCCGCGAGTTCACCTTCCCGCTCGATCTTCGCGGCACCGATTTCCAGCTCTCCTGCTGGCGCGCACTCCTGGCGATTCCTTACGGAGAGACGCGCACTTACGCCGACATCGCTCGCGCCGTAGACAAGCCCAAGGCGTTTCGCGCCGTCGGCATGGCCAACAATCGCAACCCCGTCGCCATCGTCGTTCCCTGTCATCGCGTGATCGCCTCCAACGGCACGCTCTGCGGCTACGGCGGAGGCCTCGACCTGAAGCGCGAACTGCTCGAACTCGAAGGCGCACTCACCACAGCATTCGCTGCATAGTTACCGCTTGATCAACAACCTTGACCTCCTCTAACGGCAACGCCTCTACACTTCGCAAAGCCAGCCTCTTCTATCTCGTCTTCGTGATGTTTTCCTATACCACAGGCGGACCGTTCGGACTCGAAGACATGGTCACCACTTCCGGCCCTGGAATGACGCTGATCTACTTGCTGGTGCTGCCGTTCTTCTGGTGCATCCCAGTCTCACTGGTGTCAGCGGAGCTGACCACCGCCATGCCCGTCGAAGGGGGCTTCTACCGCTGGACCCGTGCGGCTTTCGGCGACTTCTGGGGATTCCTCGCAGGCTGGTGGAACTGGTCGGCATCGTTCCTGTTAGGCGGGGCTTACGCCGTTCTCTTCACCGATTACCTCTTCCCCGGAATCACGGGATGGAAGCACTACGTCGTTTCTGTGGCGCTGATTGCGGTGATCACCTGGATCAACGTGCGCGGCATTCAGATGGTCGGGAAGGTCGCAACCGCGCTTGAGATCTTTATCTTCGTGCCGGTGATGACCATGATCGTGATGGCGCTGATGAAGTGGCATCACAATCCGTTTGTTCCGTTAGTCCCGCCGCACCAGCCAACCTTCAAGATCTTTGGTGTCGGATTGGCTTTGGGCCTCTGGCTGTATTCGGGGTACGAGCAACTTTCGACCGTAGCGGAAGAGGTCGAGAACCCGCAACAGGCCTATCCGCGAGCGCTGGCCCTGGTCGTGCCACTCTCGATTGCGGCGTACTTTCTCCCTACGCTCGCAGGACTAGCCTCGGCCGGCAACTGGGAACAGTGGCATACGGGATTCTTCTCCGACGCGGCCAGAATGATCGGAGGATCGTTTCATGGTCACTTCTGGCTTGGTACCTGGATGACATTGGCGGCAATGGTCGGCAATGTGGCGCTGCTCAACAGCACCGTGCTTACCACCACGCGCATGCCCTTCGCCATGGCCGAAGACGGGTATCTCCCAGCAGCGCTCACACGCAAGCATTCACGGTATGGCACGCCGTGCCTGGCGATTCTGGTCTCGGCGATTATCTATGCGCTGCTGGCGTGGCAGAGCCTCGGACAGCTCATCTCGGTCTATATCTGGCTGCGCTCGGCGACGACGGTGCTGACGGTGCTTTCAGCATGGAAGCTGCGGCGCACGCGACCGGAGATGCCCCGCGCGTTCGTGATCCCCGGCGGACGAGTGGGATTGTTCTATGTGGTGGCTGCGCCGGTAGTGATGGCGATGGTCGCGCTGCTCGGTAGCGACCGCTTTGCTTTGATTGGCGGCGCGATCGCGATGGTGTTGGGACCGGTGGTGTACCTCCTCGCGAAGATGAGATTGGGCGCATAAATGAGGCTTTCAGCTCACCCAATCCAGAAACTTGTACCACACTCCGGCGAACGGCAGAAACCACGGCCTCCCGTTATACAAGCCCATCGGCGCGCCGGGAAACGGAATGCCTACGAATGGATTCTCCGGCTTGCCTCCTGATATCAGCTCCCCTATCTTCTGGCCTTGATAAGTGGCCATGGCGACGCCGTGTCCCGCGTAGCCGAGGGCGTAATACATGCCGTCGATTTGGCCGGCATGGGGCATGATGTCAAAGGCGAAGTCGAGTGTGCCTCCCCACACGTATTCGACTTTGGCATCGCGCAGTTGGGGATAGACGTCGATCATGCCGCGGCGCAGGATCTCGGCGCTGCGACGGATGGTCTGGTCGGTCTCGGGGAAGAATGCGGCGCGGCCGCCGAACAACATGCGGCGGTCGGGCGTTAAGCGGTAGTAGTAGAGATAGTTCTTGGAGTCGTAGATCATGCGGTTGCGCGGGCTGAGTTCGTGCGCCAAGGCTTCCGGCAGAATTTCGGTCGTGATAATAAATGAACCGATGGGGATGAGCTTCTTTTGCAGAGCGGGAGTGGCTTTGTCGGTGTAACCGCTGGTGCCGACGAAGACTTCGCGCGCCCATAGTGTACCCTGCGAGGTCACGATCTTCCATCCCGACTCGCCCTGACGCGATTCGCGCTGCAGGCCTTCGACACACGTGTGCTCGAAGATTTCTGCACCGGCTTTCATGGCGGCGCGGCCGAGGCCAGCGACGTAGCGAGCGGGATTCAGTCCAGCGCTGACTTCATCGACCATGCCCCCGTAGTAAATAGTCGATCCGATTTCAGCGTTCAACTCATGTCTCTGCACGACGCGCAGTTGGTGATTGAGCTCGCGCGCGATTACTTCGGCCTGGCGCGCGTAGTCGTCGAAATGCTTCTGCTTGCAGGCCACTTCGAGATGACCGCAACGGGAGAAGTCGCAGTCGATGGCTTCTTCGCGGATAATCTGCTCGACACAATCGAGGGTCTCGAGCGATGCGGCGTACATGCGGCGGGTGAGTTCGCGTCCATACATGGCGATGAGCTTATTTACGCCCAGCTTCATGCCGGTGAGCACCATGCCGCCGTTGCGGGAACTGGCCCCCCAACCGATGGTCTCCGATTCGAGAACCGCGACTTTTGCGCCGCGCTTGGCGAGGGTGCGGGCGGCGGAAAGGCCGGTGAATCCGGCGCCGATGACGGCAACGTCTACGCGGGCGGGGAGCGGACGGGGTTGTGTTTTTGGGAAGTCGGTCGTGGTGAGCCAGTAGTTGTGCTCTTGCAGGGGCAACCGTTCACCTCAGGGGCTGAAGCCCAAATACTCTCGGGACCTCTTACGGTGCGGCTGAAGCCCCACCCTTTCAAGGCTTCGCAGCGCAAAAAAGGCTCGCGCTCACAGTACTGCGGTTTCGTGAATCAGACGGCCTTCCGCGAAGCGAGTTAGATTCAACAACGATGCGTCGATCAAGTCTGTCTTGCCGGTGAGAATGAGATCGCTGAGGATCCTTCCTGTTGCCGGGGCGTGCATTACGCCGTGTCCGCTAAAACCATTGGCGAGGAAGAAACCCGGCAAGCCGGGAGCCTGGCCCAGAATTGGATGGTGGTCCGGCGTCATCTCATAGAGGCCGGCCCACGCCCGCTTGGGATTCACGGGAAGATTGGCGAAGCAGGGCACGCGATCGGCGGCGCGGGTGAGGATCTTCTCGACGAAGGCGGGATCGAAATCTGTCTTGAAGCCCGGTGTTTCTTCGGGATCGTTCCAGGCGAGGAGAAAGCCGCGGGCTTCGGGGCGAAAGTGAAATCCGTTGGACATGTCGACGATCATGGGCGCGGTGTGAGGGAATTCGTCGAAGGGCTCGGTGGGCACGAGCATGCGGCGCAGCGGCTCGACGGGTAGATCGACGCCGGCGAGACTGGCCACGCCAGCGGCCCAGGCGCCGGCACAGTTCACGACCTTACGCGTGGCCACAGGGCCGCGTGTGGTCTCTACCGAGGCGATCCCGGTTGCATCCTGAGTGAAGCCGGTGACGACAGTATTCTTCCACGAAGTTGCGCCATGGCCGGCGGCCCAGGCCATGAATCCGTTCATGGCGCTGTAGGGATCGACGAAGCCGTCGGTGGAGCAGAANNCGCTCCTCGAAGCTGGCATAGAAAGGAATCGAATAGAGCGACATCTGGATGCTGACCGGAGTAGAAAATTGAGCGCGCACTCCGCCCATGCTCTTACCGGTGGAGCCTTTGCCTTGGGCTGATTCGCGCTCGATGACCAGGACGTTGCGGCATCCATTTGCCGTGAGGTGGTAGGCGATGCTGGAGCCGACGATTCCTCCACCAACGATGACGACATCCGCAGTCTGCATATTCAGGGCGCGATCGGGAGCGACCCAGCATTCTAGCGCAGGAGCAGTGGGCAGTGATCAGTGATCAGTCAAAGCAGGTTTTGTTTGTGCCGGGCACTGATCACCCAACGCTGGCCAGCGCTTCGCTCAAACGGACATGTACTGCCGAGTCATACTTCCCAAGCGCGGCTGAAGCGGCATTCCACCTCGGTAACTTGCCGCGGTTACCGAGGCTGCCTAGTCTGAAATAGTATGCCCTTGCGCTGCCTCTTATTCTCGTCGAACGAGGAGATGGTCCAGCCGATCTGGCAGGTACTCACCGACCTGGGGATCGAGGGAGAGTACTGCCGGAGCGCGGTGGACGCCGTGGAGAGGGTTACAACCCAGTTGTTCCAGATCGTAATCACCGACTGGGAGGATCAACCGGAGGCGGCATTCCTGCTGAAGACGGCGCGGGATTTGAAAGCGGCGCAGCGCCCGCTGACTTTGGCCATCGTGAACGATGATGGCAAGCTGGCAGAGGCGCTGCAGGCGGGAGCCAATTCAGTTCTGGTGAGACCGATTCGCGCGGAACAGGTGCGGGACACAATGAGCACGGCATGCGAGCTGCTGCGCTCAAAGTTGCTGGCTTCAGCGCCCCAACCGGTCGCACCACAACCAGTCGCGCCGACTACGCAATCACAAGCACCAGAACCGGCCGCTTTGGCTGCCGCGGCGTCGACTCCGGCAGTTTCGGTGCGGGCGTCTACGACCCAGACGCCAGAGAAAACCTTCCGGGCCGGGGAATTTCTGCAGACACCGAGTTCGGCGCCTGGAGCGCAATTCGACACGGAGTGTGAGGTTCAGAAGTCGTTGAGCCAGGCAATCGCCGCAGAGGCCGAGGTTGAGGCGCTTACGGAGTTGGAGCCGATGGCCGCGGCGGTGGGGGACGCACCTGGGGAACCGGTTGCACCTCAGGAGCCGCTGACTGGCTGGGCATCGTTGCAAGCCCGGCTGACCAGAACAGCACCACCGCCGGTGGAAGATGCTCCGGCGACGGGCGGGTTGCTGTCCTACCAGGAAACGACGTCTTACGCAGCGCCGGCGGCGGGGCCGGTTGCCGAAGAAAGCAAATTCCCCGCAAAGAGCGAGTCACAACCAGACGCGGAAGCTGCTCTTTTCGCTTACATGGAGGGAGAAGCGAAGGAACCTGAGCAGGCTGTGCAGGAGCCGCGTTCGAAGATCGGCAAAGTTCTTCTGGTGGGTGCGTTGGCAGCTGCATGCGTGGTTCTCGTTGCAATGCCGCGAACGCGACAAAGTTTGCGAGTGCTTTACCGGAACGGGGTGCGCGCGGGAGCGCGTTGGCTGAACCCACCGCCGGCGCCTCTGCCGCAGCCTGTGGCACTGCATGACAGTTTTGGTCAGTCAGGTGACGAGTACAATCTTCCGACGCCGGGGAATATCCCGGATGCGACGACGGATGCTTCGCAGATTCGCGTGCTTCCGGTGATTGACCCGACGGCGAAACCGGTAAAAGGGGCGGAACCGGACGGCGGACAGGCACAATCGGTCGCCAGCGAGAACACTGCCGATCAAAACCAGGCTGGACAAAGCCCGAGCGGGCAGACGGCAGTTGGAGAGAGTCAGGTTAAGGAACCGATCACGACCAGCGTCGCGGATGTGCCGGGGAACACGGCCAGTGCGTCGCCTGATCCAGTTGCATCCGCGCCGCCGTTAACGACGAATGCGGCGGTGGCTCAGGGCGCGGCTCAGCAGGCACCGCGTCCGGTGGCGCTGCCGGTGCAGAGTTCCTCGCCGCTGCGTGCTGTTTCGACGGCAAACAACGCGGGTATTCCGTCCAGCCTGAAGTCTCAGATCGCTTCCATGACGCCGGAGGCAAGCGGGGCCAAGCCGGTTGAGGCGGCGATGTCATCGATCGAGCCGGTGAGCCTGCCGGAGTCTGCGGCATGGGATCTATTGGCGCAGCCGGTTGATCCGGTGTATCCAGAGGCAGCAAAGGCTAGCGGGCAGCGGGGCACCGTGGTTTTGCAGGTGCTGATCGGGCGCGATGGCACAGTGCAGGATGCAAAGTTCCTGCAAGGATCGCTGGTGTTCGCTCGGGTCGCCATCGACGCCGTGAAGCAGTGGCGCTTCAAGCCTTATTCCATGAATGGCCGGGCGGTATCGGTGCAGAGCACGATCACGCTGAACTTCAAGCCACCGGCGTAAAGGCCTGGTAACGAACCTAGGGCTGGATCGTCTTAATTCTTAGGCGGAGGTCTGATTTCGGGGAAGTTACCGATGGGGCTCCAAACCGGGGCAGCCGGGAGACAAAAAGCTGCATCTACAAGATATAATGAGTGGAAGTTCCTCAGGAAGCGACTCCTTTCCGGAAAATGAAGAATCTGATGTCCATGAAAATTAAAGCTGCGATTCTGGTTTCGTCTTTTGCCGTGTTGTTGTTTGTGGTTGTCGGTTCCCTGGGAGGTGTGCATGCCTCTTCGAACGACGGCTCCTACCGGCAGATGCAGGTTTATAGCGAAGTATTGTCACGCGTGCAAAGCGAGTACGTGGAAGATCCGAACATTCCGAAGGTTACGGACGGAGCATTGCACGGTCTGGTGGAGTCATTGGATGCAAACTCCAGCTACCTGACGCCCGCGGCCTACAAGGCGTTCAAGGTGCATAAGTCGGAGGCCAAAGGCGAGATCGGAGCAACGGTCTCGAAGCGCTTTGGATATGCGGATGTGGTTTC
>PMXH01000205.1 GCA_003165855.1 Acidobacteriaceae bacterium
GGTTGAACCCAGTGGCGAAGCGAGTTGTTCGATTGTAGCAACTTGCAGTCGAAATGCCGAACTGAGGGACGGACTGCGGATGCAGACTCCAGCTTCTCCGGGCGTGCGCCGGGAGGCCGCTACTTGTGCTCTTCGGCTGCCCCCGGGTTCGCTAGCACCTGCACCACAATCCCCGAAGCCTCACCATTGGAGCGATATATCCGCTCAGTTGCTTTCACGAAATCCGAAAGCTTCGCGTCGGGAATGTTAACGAAGGTCTGCGGATTCCGGTCAGTGAGCGGGAACCACGAACTCTGNNTGCACCATGATGCGGTGGCCGCGACGAAAGGTGTGGTTCACGTCTTGCATGTTGAAGTCGATCTCCTCAACCTTGCCAGGAGTGAAAGGTTCGGGCTTTTCGAAACTGCGGCGAAACTTTCCGCGGAAGGGCTCGCCACGCACCAGTTGCTGGTATCCACCCATCGTGAAACTGGGCGGAGGCACGTCGGTTCGCGGCTTGCCTTTGTCTTCCGGCCGGAACTCGTCGAGCTTGCTGTCGGGGTAGTCTGGGGGATACACGTCGATCACTTTCACATCCCAATCGGAATCCGTTCCGCTGGTCGAAACAAAAAGTCTGGGCGAAATGGGTCCGGCAACTGTCACGTCTTCCTGCAGTACCGGAGTTTCATAAACCAGAACATCAGTCCTGCTGGAAGCGAAGCGCTGGTCGGACAGCATGTATTCCTGCGGCACATTCACCGAAGCGTAGTTCACAAAAGGCACGGGTTTGGCCGGATCGCTCACGTACTCATCGAAAGCTGTCGCGTCTGAAACGGGCGGATCGAACGAAAGTCCGCCACCGGTGCGGAAATAGAGGGTCTTCTCCTCAGCCTCTTTCGGGGGCCACGCAGAATAATGTCTCCACACATTCGTGCCGGTCTCGAAGACATACGCCTTAGGGAGCTTTGCGTCTCCGCCGCCCTTCAGGTACTGCTCGAAAAATGGAAACAGAATGTTCTTCCGGTAATAGTCGCCGGTATTCGCGGCGAACTCAATCCGCCCCAGGTGATCCCCGTCATAGCGATACCAGCCGCCGTGCACCCAGGGCCCCACCACCAGCGCATTGAAGATTCCCGGGCTGTTTTTCTCGACCGCGTGGAAGGTGCTGAACGGACCTTGCAAATCCTCGGCGTCAAACCATCCCCCAACCGTGAGCACCGCGCATTGGATCTTCTTCATGTGCGGCGCCAGGTTGCGTGCCTTCCAATAATCGTCGTAGGTGTCGTGGTGAAGTTGGTCGTCCCAAAGCGCGCTCTTGCCCTCAAGATATTTCCCCAAGTTGGCGAGGGGTCCGGCGTTCAGGTAGAACTCGTAGCCGTCTTTCGTTCCGAAATCGAAGGGCACGCGCGTCTTGGGCGGCAACTGCGGATTCTCCTGCGGCTTGAAGGAACTATAAAAGTCGAAGTTGGCGGCCAGCATGAATGCCCCGCCGTGGTAGGCGTCATCGCCCATAAACAGATCAGTCATGGGCGCTTGTGGCGAAGCCGCTTTTAACGCCGGATGCGAATCGATGATGCTGGCGGAGGTGAAGAATCCGGGATAGGAAATACCCCATATCCCGGCATTGCCGTTATTGTTCGGCACGTTCTTAAGGAGCCACTCAATGGTGTCGTAAAGATCGCTGCTATCATCGACATCTTGTTTTGATCTCTTGTTGTCGAGGTGCGGACGCATCTCGATGAACGTCCCCTCCGACATGTAACGCCCGCGTACATCCTGGTTGACGAAAATGTAACCCGCCTTATCGAAGTCAGGCGACGGTCCGAGCCGCGTGCGATAAAGATCCACTCCATACGGGCCAACGCTGTAAGGTGTTCGATTGATCAGAAATGGGTAAGCATGCGAGGTGTCCTTCGGCACGTACACTGAGGTGAAGAGGTGCACCCCGTCGCGCATCGGAATTCGGTATTCGTACTTCGTGTAGTGTTCCTTCACGTCATACTCCTGTGCCTCGGGCTTGCTCTGGGCGGCAAGAGTGGGGCTCAACGCCAGGGTGCTGAGAACCATGACCAACAGTTTCCGATGCGGCATGCAGCCTCCGTTAAAATCGACAATCGCATAGGCAACCTACATTTCGGGCCGGGATGCCGTCAAGCGGGAATGCTGCGGGGAGCCGTATAATAGATGCTTTGCCATCGAGCGCGGCCCAGCTGTAGTCACGCCGAGCCGCTGAGGGATGCATGTTCGAAGTGACGGTTGACGATACTTTTGCCGCGGGCCATTATCTGCGCAACTACAAAGGCAAGTGCGAGAATCCGCACGGCCATAACTATAAGATTCGGGTGACGCTGGCCGGGGCCGAGTTGGACAAGGCTGGACTTCTGCTCGACTTCAAAGACTTGCGTGAAGTCATGAAGCACGTGATCGACCGCCTCGATCACCAGATGATCAACGACATCGAGCCCTTTACCGTGATCAACCCATCGGCTGAGAACTTGGCCAAGTATTTCTATGATGAATCGAACACCCGGCTGAAGAGCGTGACCAACGGCCGCGTGCGGGTAAAAAACGTCACCGTGTACGAGACGGATACGACGACGGCCACCTACAGCGAGTAACAGTTGCAAAAGACAATCGCCATTCATAAGTGATCAGTCGCCGGCATTCGGTCGTTGTGAATTTAGAGCCAGTCGCTGATTTTCTGGCCACTGATCACTGATCACTGGCCACTGGCCACTGTTCCATGCAGATAACCGAAATCTACAAATCGCTGCAGGGAGAGTCGACCCACGCGGGACTGCCTTGTATATTTGTGCGCCTGACCGGTTGCAATCTGCGTTGCTCGTGGTGCGACAGCGAATATACCTTCCAGGGCGGCCGCAAGATGACTTCCGAAGAAATGTGGGACGAGGTAAGACGGCTCAGTCCCGACGGTGGCTTGGTGGAGATTACCGGTGGCGAGCCCATGCTGCAAGAGCGCGAACTCCTACCCTTGATGCGCCAGTTGCTGGACGCTGGATATCGAGTGCTCCTGGAGACCAGCGGAGAGCGCCCGCTCGAGCGGGTACCCGCGGCAGTCATCAAGATCGTGGACGTGAAGTGTCCCGGCTCGGGCGAGCCAGACACATTTCATATCGAGAATCTGGAAACCCTCACCCCGCACGATGAAGTCAAGTTCGTGCTGAGCGGCCGGGTAGACTACGAATTTGCCCGGGACTTCACCCATCGGCACCGCCTGGCGGAGCGCGTGAATGCGGTCCTGTTCTCACCCGCTTTTCGCAAGCACGCGACCGGGGCGCGCGACAGTTCGCACTGCCTCCTCGATCCCCAGGAATTAGCCGAATGGATGCTCGCCGATAACGTGCCAGCGCGTCTGGGATTGCAATTGCACAAGTTCATCTGGGACCCCGCCCTAAAGGGCGTTTAGAAGATTGATCCGAAATCATGACCCGTTTGACCGATCGCGCCGTAGTTCTGCTCAGCGGAGGGATGGATTCCTGTGTTTGCGCGGCGCTCGCCTCCCGCGACTACCCTACCGCGGCCTTGCACATCAGTTACGGTCAGCGCACCGAACTCCGCGAGCGGCAATCCTTCCTCGCGATCTGCCAGCGCCTGAACATTCAGGACAAACTCCTCGTCCGTAACGAATCCCTCCGCGCCATCGGAGGCTCCGCCCTCACCGACGAAAACATCGCCGTCCCAATCACCCCCGCTGCCGGCAACCCAATCAACCACCCCAACCATGGCCCCGGCCACGACATCCCGGTCACCTACGTTCCCTTTCGCAATGCCCATTTCCTGGCCGCCGCCGTGAGCTGGGCCGAGGTCCTCGGCGCATCGAAAATCTACATCGGCGCCGTGGAGCAAGATAGTTCTGGCTATCCCGATTGCCGTCCGGCGTATTATGAAGCGTTCAACCAGGTGATCAAAGCCGGGACGAAGGAAGGGAACATCGAAATCGTCACGCCCCTCATTGCGATGCGCAAAGCCGAAATTGTCCGCCTTGGCCTTGAACTCGGTGCACCATTCGATTTAACGTGGTCGTGCTACAGCCGGGAGGATCGAGCCTGCGGCGTGTGCGATAGTTGCCGGTTGCGGTTGCAGGCCTTCGCCGCCGCCGGAGCCACAGATCCGATTCCATATGCCACCACGGATCAGGTCTTCGGCCAAGCGGGTTTTGCGCCCTGATTGTCGAATGAAAAAATGCAGAACTTCGCGCTCTGCTTTTTTTCAGTCAACAATTAGAAGTCAGCACTCAAACAATATCGTTTCGTGCCGGGAGGCAAGAATGAAGGTAAAGAAGCTTTTCGCAGCATTTACTCTCGCTATCTTAGTGCTCGGACTTTGCGCGGTTCCGCTCTTCGCGCAAGGTGCATCGGGAACCGTAAAAGGCGTTTGCAAAGACTCCGACGGGAATCCCATTGCCGACGCCGTCGTAGTTTGGGCGAACCAGGACAATGGTCAGAAGTACACTCTAAGGACCAACAAGAAGGGCGAATATTTCTCGCTGGGTATTGGAGGGGGTACTTACACCGTCACTCTCTACAAGACCGCCGACGACGCCAAGGCCAACAAAGAACTCTTCCACTTCGGCAAAGTCCCCGTTACGCTGGACGACAACCCGCCCATCGACTTCAACCTGAAGCAGGCGATGCAGGACGCCGCCAAGGGTCAGGGTTTGACTCCTGAACAAGTCAAGGCTCAGCAGGAAGCCCAGGCGAAGCACGCCAAGGAAGCCAACACCGTAAAGGCCCTCAACGAAAAACTGGCTGCGGCCAAGGTTGCGTCTGATGCCAGCGACTACGAGACCGCGATTACCAACCTGGTTGCCGCCAATGAGATCGACCCCACTCGCGATCTCATCTGGTTCAAGCTCGGTGACGCCTATCGCCTCTCGGTCACCAAGCAGACCGATCCCGCCGAAAAGCAAAAGCGTCTCGACGCCGCCGTTGACTCCTATCACAAAGCCGTCGAACTAAAGCAGGCCGCCACCAATGACAAAGATCCCAACGCCAACAAGAGTCTCGCCGCCTATTACAACAATCTGGCCGAGGCTTACAGCAAGGCGGGCAAGACAGATGACGCGATAAAGACTTACCAGCAGGCCGTCGCCACCGATCCCACCTCAGCCGCACAGTACTACTTCAACATGGGAGCGGTTCTCACCAACGCTGGCAAAGCCGATCTGGCCATCGACGCCTTCGACAAATCCATCGCCGCCGATCCCACCCGGGCTGAAGCCTATTACCAGAAAGGCGTCAACCTTCTCGGCAAGGCGACGCTCCAGGGCGACAAGATGGTCGCCGCGCCCGGCACTGCGGAAGCATTCCAGAAGTACCTGGAGCTGGTGCCCACCGGCGGACACTCCGAGGAAGCCAAAGCCATGCTGGCCAGCATCGGCTCTTCGGTCGAAACCGGCTTCGGCACGAAGAAGAAGACGCCGCCCAAGAAGTCAAATTAGATCTCGGGACGATTGTCATCCTGAGCAAGCGTTTTCTGCGCAGCGAGCGAAGGATCTGGGCGAGCCGCGCGAAGTGTCGCGCTTTTTGCGACACATGAATAGCGCGTTTGGCTCGCTTCCTTATCATCACACTGCACCACTACAGGGCGGCTCAGCCGCCCTTTTTCCACCCGCCGCCGTTCCACATTACCAAGGACTATGTACTTACTGTCCCTACGCTCCGTCTGCCAGCACTGTAAAGTATAGGCATCAGGTCAGCTACGGTTGGCCTCGCTCTCCCCACTGTGGTGGTGCAATTCCCTAATCGAGGATTGAATGGCATCGCCCGGCATCTCGGCAATCACTGTTTCCCTGGAAGGTCATTCCGGCAGCGGCAAAATAGCTACGCCCGCTTTGCTCGCCGCCATGCTCCGCGCCGCGGATAAAATCAGCGATCTGATTTTTTCTCCCGGTCGCCCGCCCCAGGTTCAGGTCTACGGCCAGCTCATTCCGGTACAAGTCCCGGGACTGGCAACTCTTACCGCCGATGACACCCGCCACATCGCCGCCGATCTCATTGGCGACAACAAACAGGCGGTCGCCACCCTGCGCGAAGCCGGATCCTGCGACATTTCCTACGGTCTGGCCGGCGTCGCCCGCTTTCGCGTCAATATTTTCATCCAGCGCGGCAGCTGCGCCGTCGTCATGCGCGTCATCTCCACCGCCATCCCTGATTTGGCTACTCTCCGCTTACCCGCCCATCTCGCCGATGTCGCCAAGCTTCGCGACGGCATCGTCCTCGTCACCGGCCCCGCCGGATCGGGCAAGTCCTCCACCCTGGCCGTGCTCCTCGACTGCATCAATCGCGAGAAGTACTATCACATCATCACCATCGAAGATCCCATCGAGTTCCTGCATAGCCACAAATGCTCCACCATCCACCAGCGCGAGCTGCATAGCGACACCCCCAGCTTCGCTCACGCCCTGCGCTCCGCCCTGCGCCAAGCCCCCAAAGTCATCATGGTCGGCGAGATGCGCGACCGCGAAACCATCGAGATCGTCCTCGAGGCCGCCGAGACCGGCCACCT
>PMXH01000599.1 GCA_003165855.1 Acidobacteriaceae bacterium
CGCGCGCGCGCCAGCGCCGTAGCTACTTGCTCCGTGGGCGCAGCGGCGTAGCGATAAAGGATCTCCACCGTGGTCATACTGAAAGAATAGCAGCGACTGGGGTGGCGGGGCCGGCGCGCTTACAGGCTGTTCAGATAATTGCGGATCTCCGGGCTGGTCCAGTCCTGGGGGCCTACGAATTTACGGCGGATGATGCCGTTGCGGTCGATGAGATAGGTTTCAGGCCACATGTCGGTGTGGTAGAGCTGCGCCGCGGACTCTGAGGGGTCGCGCACCGTGATGAGATCGACGTGGTGGCGGACCAGGAAGCGGGAATAGGTGGCGGCATCGTCGTCAATGCTGACGGCCAGGATGACGAGGTTGGGCTGTTCGTGGTGAAGCTGGAGGAGCGATGGCAGTTCGACCACGCAGGGCTCACACCAGGTGGCCCAGAAGTTGAGCAGCACGGCTTTGCCTCGAAAGTCGGAAAGACGCATGGTCTTGCCGTCGAGCGATTCGAGAGAGAAATCGGGAGCCAGGCTTGATTGAGTGAGGCGAGGCGCCGAAGCTGCGCTGCGCCGCGCCTGATGATAGCCAAAGTACAGCATGAGCGCGACCACGAACGCCACGACTACGAGGGCGAGAGGACTACGGGCCGCCTTGTGGGATAGTTGTGGGGGCTGCGTACTGGGCGGAGTCCCCTGTGAGGCCGATGGCGGCGCGGGAGGGCCAGAGGATGCCCCGGTGCTCTGGGCATGGTCGACGGTTTCGGATGACGGTTCCATTGGCAAACTCCTTTTCACAACAACAAAATCGTAGAAGTAGAACAGACTGCTTTATGCTTCCACCGGCCTACAAGGCAAAGCGATTCAGGAACGAAAGCCAATTCGAAATCAGGGTAAAGCGTCCCAGCACCAGCAAAATCCCCAGGCCGATCAGCAAGGCGCCCGACGCCACTTCGAGCGCGTGCATGTGCGAGCGAAAGCGGCTGTAAAACTTGAGAAAGCGCTCCATCAAAAGCGACGTCAGCAGAAACGGCACGGCTAGTCCAAGCGAATAGACGGCGAGCAGCAGGATCCCCTTCACCAAAGTATCTTGTTCTCCCGCGATGGTGAGGATCGTCGCGAGGATCGGACCCAGGCACGGAGTCCAGCCGAAGGCGAATGCAAAACCGATCACGAACGCGCCTACCGGGGTGCTGCTGCCTTTCACGCTATGCAGACGAGCGTCGGTATAGAGAGCTTTGATCTTGAAAATGCCCGTCAGGTGCAAGCCAAAGAGAATGATGACCACGCCCGCTACCCTGGCCAGGGTGTGTTTGTAGATCCCGAGCAACTGGCCAACTTCGGTGGCGGCCGCCCCGAGCACAATAAAAACTACACTGAAGCCCAGGATGAACCCAATGGAGTTCACCATCACGCGCCGCATGAGGTGCGCCTGCGGCGCCTTGAGTTCTTCCAGGCCAGCACCGGAGATCAGAGAAAGATATCCCGGCACGAGCGGCAGCACGCAGGGCGAGAGAAACGAAATGAGCCCAGCGAAAAAGGCGGCGATCGGAAGTGGGAGGCTGGACATGCGTCTTTAATTGTACCTGCCGGAGTTCTTCTTCGTAAGCAATCAGACGATTGGAGTGGAGATTAGTTGCACGCCGCCGCAAAATTCCTAGCGCGATGTCCCAGGCGCTTGAGTCGGCGGGGCGGCGGGCTCGCCTAACTCGGGCGAAGATCCCGACAGCATCTTGTGCAGGAACCCGTATGGCATGGAGGCGGTGAGCAAAGCGCGATCACCCTCCTGCTTTATCTGGAGGCTGTCGAAGAAGGTTTTCACGTCGGCATCGGGACCGCGGGTTCCTACAGAAGTCTCGGCGGCGTGGGTGAGGGCGGCAAAGACGCTGACTTTGTCGATGATGTCGCGGGCGTCGTCGGGTGACTGGGTGAAGGCCTCGGCGCGGAGGTGCACCGCCTGCGCCATGGGATGAAGCGGGCTGAGAGCGCTTGCGGAAATCACGAGAGTCGCCGGCTTGGAGAACACCGTGCTCCAACTGCTGGCCCCGGGCGAGGCAGGCTCAATGCGAGCAACCACCCACGCCAGGCTGGCTAACTGAACATGCTTGTAGTACTGGCGCAACAGTGCCGGGCCTCCGAAGGGAGAAGCCAGCCGCTTGGAGCGGTCGACCATGCCCTGGATGACTGCAGGGTCGTCAAGATTGGAGGCGGCCACCGAATCGGCAGTAAGCACGGCCACCCGCAACGATCGGCCTTCCACAAAAATGGTGAAGATGTCGACCGAGTGATAGTTCTCGATCGATTTGGCGATTTGCCGCAGATAGGCGGTGAGCCGATCGCCGTGGAATTTTCCTACCAGCACTTCGGAGAATCGCGGGTCTGGGGCGGTGCCACCGGTTCCGCCGCCGGGCCAGCTAGCTGGGTAGTGAACGGCAAAGGCAGCCTCATCGAGATCGCGTTCGAACTGAAAGCCGGTCTCGCGGATGAAGCGCTCGTATTCCGGATCGTGGCTGACGGCGGGCAGTTCCTTGCCCGCGTTGGCACGCCGGGCCCAGTTTAGATCGAGATAAAAATAAGCGTCACCTCCGGGCAACAAGCGGGCGGCCTCCGGCGGAGCATGCTTGCGCAGTTGGACGGCGAGGGTCACCGCAGCGGCGATGACTAATACCGCTACAACAATGGGGAAGGTGCGCCTAATTCGCATGGAATGCGGTCAGGAAAGAAATCATAACACTGTGGGAGAGGGTTATGGTGGAAGGCGGGAGTAGGCAACGGACCCGAGTGGGTATAAGTGGCCTAGCGAGGCAAGTTAGCCGCCACCGTGATCTAAGATGATTGCACGTCACCAATGCCAACCCAAGCTCCAGCTCTGATTGCCATAGACCACGATGACTACCACGCCAGCCGTGTCGGCCGCACTTCGGCCGCACTAAGGATGGTTTGCAGGTCTTCGTCACCACACCGTTCGTTCCAGCTTTGGGCGGCGAGATTGGTCGGGAGTTCCTCGCAGTTTATATCTTCGACCCGAACGGGAAGCTGGTTGAAGCAAAAATTGATGATCTCGGGCCTCGTTCTGCCTTGGATCCGGATCACGCTCGCCACCTTCTTGAGCAAAGAGTGTCGGAGTTGGGTCCACTCGATTACGGCCGCATAGTGGTGCAACCCTTCGCGATTGAGAGATCTGGCACGACATTTGGCCTGGTGCCGCGTGCGCCCGAGCAGGAGGAAGATGGCTGGTGGGTTGAACTGCAACCAGGGAACTACATGGCGTTCCATGAACCGTGGGACAGCGGCGAGTACGATACTTAGCGTGAATCTTTGTGTCCCTTTGCCAACGCATACCAGATCGGCATTGAAAAATCTGATTTCAACAGTTACGGTGCGCAATAAAGATTGGTTGATAGAAACCGCTGTCAGATGGCGACAGCCATCGAATGTTGATGAATCCTGCCTCTTCCAAAATGCGCTGCAACTCACTCCGAAGCACGGCACGATACGTCGAGGTGAAATAGAACGTCTGCCACGCAGATTGCGTGTTTCGCGTGATGTACAGATGGAAGCGATAGCGTCGCTCATCCAGCCAATCCCAGATTTGAAAGACAATGCGCCTGCTGCTGTTATCCGAATAAAAGCTCGGCCCCTGGGTTGTCGGTTTTTCCACAACCAATCGATCATAGTCGCGAATGCTGCCAATGAAAGAACCGCCTGGCCGAAGCTTCCCATATGCTTGTTGAGCGGCCTGCAACAGGTCTTCATCGGTTTGCAAGTGCGGAAGCGAGTTGTCGATACAAATCACTGCGTCAAAGCTCGATTTCGGGATTGCGCTCAGTTCCACCATGTTCGCGACCGAGAATGGAATGCTAAGTCCTCGCTTCGAGGCTTCTGAGCGGGCTCGTTGGACCGCTCCGATGCTTATGTCACAACCGGTGACATCGAAACCTTTCATCGCGAGCCCGAGCGACTGAGTTCCTATTCCGCAGGCGCAATCCAGCACCCGAATGGGTCGCCCGTCGCCGCACTCGCGGTCGAGAATGTCGGCGAGCACCGTCGACTGTCGCGCAATGCTGGCTTCCCAGTCCTCGAATATTTGGTCGTAGTGAGCGGCAAGCTCGTCATAAGGTTGGGCAGGATCAGCCATACCGCATTCTAGCCGGCGAAACGTCGCGATAGCACTCATTGGCGATCATCCTCAGCGCTGAACCCGACCAACGAAGCCTGCGGCTGAACGCAGTGCCTGTTGCGCGAAATTTACCCGTTGTGATAACTTAGTTAATTGTCCCGGACATCTGGACGGGATTAAGGGTCTACTTGTGCCCGGAAGGGTGCTTGTCCCCGCAATGCTGGCGTAGCTCAGTCGGTAGAGCACCTGATTTGTAATCAGGGGGTCGGGGGTTCAAATCCCTTCGCCAGCTCCAGCATACGGAAAGTCCGGAAACGAAATTCAGGAAACGAGTTTCCGGCAGGCAGCAGGACTCGGTAGGCGGCGCAACAGGTTTTTCCAACGCACTCCATTCGGAAGGATTCCGGCGTGTAGTGATCTTCGCGCGGTAATGCGTAAGCGCGATTCTTGGTTTCCCTGATTTGCGAAACGTGATTTGCAACCCAGTCTGCGAAAACTTGGGTTTGCGGAAGTCTGGCTGGCGAAGGCAAAAGCGGCTGAAGTGCGCCGCCTCAATGTGCGGGTTCCCGGTGCGCGCTTTCCGGTGACCCGATAATGAGCGTGCCTGCTGGATGAGGCGACGGCTGCATCGCCCGGCGGTTTTGCACAGGTGGGTGAGTGGTTAAAGCCAACAGACTGTAAATCTGTCCCTCCTAGCGAGGTACGAAGGTTCGAATCCTTCCCTGTGCACCAGAATTTGAGCCGGTTAGCGGGCGTGAGCGAAGCGGG
>PMXH01000536.1 GCA_003165855.1 Acidobacteriaceae bacterium
CTTCCGCATTGACTTTCCGGACGTGACCCTGGCGAAGGTAAAGTCCGTGCGGATGCAGCCCGCCTCGCTGCTGGTGGCCGCTGCCGCCGATCCGGTGATCGGCGTGCTGCACCAGCGGCTGGAGAAAGACCTGCGCGGACGCCCGGTTTTGAAAGGCGAACTGGTCAACCAGAGCGGTCAGACGGTCAACATCCCGCACGTGCTCGCTACTTATTACGACAGCTCCGGGCGCGTGATCTGGGTTTCCGATGGTTACGTAAACCAGGTTCTGATGCCGCAGACGCCGGTGCCGTTCATGGTCGACGTACGCGACGACCTGGTCGCCAACGTCCACAGCTACCGGGTTACGGTAAACCAATACAGCATCAATGCGCGGCAACCCTAGGAGGCAACGATGAGGAGATTCCTTTTGCTGCTGTCCCTGGCGTGTGCCGCCTCGCAATGGTTGGCGGGCGCTTCTCTACGGGTGCCGGACCGCGTTCAGGCTGGGCAGGAGCTGTCGATTCCAACCAGTGGCAGCGGCGAAGCCACGCTCTACTTGTTTGGGCCGAGCTACGCGGCCAAGCGCACGGTGAAGCTCGGGGGTCCTGTAACCTTGGCGGGCGACGAGCTGCTGAGCGCCGGGCGTTACGTGGTGGTCTTGAACGGCGAATCCTCGACGTTCTTCGTGACCGCGGGCCCGGTGTCGACCGTGGCCTTCATTGCCCGTCCTTCGCGCGTTCCGGCGTCAACCAAGGATGGGGTGAGCGGAACGGTCTTTCTTTTCGATCGCAACCAGAACCTGGTGCTGTCGCCTCAGCCGGTAAGCTTTAGCATTGCCGTGCCGGGTGCGCCGGATGTCCAGCGCCAGGAGACCTCCAAGGATGGAGTTGCCTGGGCGCGGCTGGATTCCAGCCGCAGAGCGGGCGCGGCACAATTCGTCGCTTCGGTGGGCGCGGCCTCCGTACGGCGCGTGGTGCAGGAAGTCGCCGGCGAGCCCTGCAACATTCGCATGCACGCCGAGCGCGCCAAGGATGGCGCCATCGCACTGCAGACGGACCCGATTCGCGACTGCGCGGGAAACCCGGTTCCGGACGGGACGATCGTGACGTTTACGTCCGTCGACGCCAGCGGACGCAGCACGGTGGATGCGCGCATCAAGCGCGGAATTGCACAGGCTGAGTTGCCGGCGTCGCGGCAGGCGAGCGTCTCGGTGGCAGCGGGCGTGGTGATCGGAAACGAGATTCGCTGGGGAGGCGGACAGTGATGCGGGCGCGAATCCAGGTCAGGCACTTGCTTTTCGGAATGTTGACGGCGTTGCTTGCGGCCGCGGCCCCGCTCTTGCTTTCGGCCGCCGAGACCGGATTTGCCGTCATTCTGGACACCTCTCAGTCGCAACCCCGCCATGTGGAAGAGACGACCATGGCATCCGTCGAACGCGACTACGGCCATGCCTGGCACGCCATGGCTGCGGCCTTGGAAGAGAACAAGATCGGTTTGCTCGGCTCCGACTTCGTGGGCCTGGCCAAAGAGCAACTGTCGCAGGCGATTGCCGAACAGAGCAAGAGCGGGCTGAAGCGGCGCTACATCGATCACGGTCACCAGGTGCGGGTGGTTTTTTACTCGTCCGACGGCTCAGCAATGGAGTTGCACGACACCGTCCGACTTGAAATCCAATTGCTGGATGGCGACAAAGTAGTTCAACACGAACAGGGGACGTTTCATTTCCTGGCCCTGATGACTCCGGCCGAAAACAGTTGGAAGGTGCGGCTTCTGGAGAGTGTTTCCGGCTTCTAGCAGGCTGCTTCCGGTGAAGCGGGTCCGCCAGCTCTTGCATAATGATCTTGGCGTTCCCGCATACCTGGCGCCTCGCTGCTTGTTTCGGGACGTTTTTTCGCAGCTTGCTAGACCAGTAGTGCGTAAAGCGCATCCCCTGAAGCAGCCGGGCGTGACTGAACAGCCTCGGCTAACCTCAATCGGGAGAAGGCCCGGAGATTACGAATTGCAGAATTCACGGCGGTTTGACGAAGTTTGTGCCGCTTGCCGGACGCCCTGCCGCAAAAGCCGATAGAATAGGATTACTGGTACTTCAGGAAGCGGCAGCGCATCCAAGGTAAACGGCTGGTTTTCAATGAAGATTTCCACGAAGATCCCTCTTTTTGCTCTGCTCCTAACCTCGTCGATCTGGACTCTGGCTCAACAGAATAGTCAACCCGGGGTAATGAACCCGCCGCCGCTGCCCGGAACTGATAGTCCGCAGAACAGCGCTGCCGCTCCCGTCGTGACCTCCACCCAGAGCGCGACGAAAAGCGATGCCGAGCCGCAAAAGCGGAAAGCCGATCGCGCGCAATCTTACTATCACTACTCCCTGGCGCATATCTATGAAGAGATTATGGCCATTACGGGGCGCACCGATTACGCCAGTAAAGCGATCGACGAATACCGGCAAGCGGTGGAGAACGATCCCAACTCGGAGTACCTGAATGCCGGGTTGGCCGAGCTCTACCTCAAGACCGGACGGATTCGCGATGCCGTCACCGAGGCGCAGGACCTCATCAAGCAGAACCCAGGCAATCTGGATGCGCGCCGCCTGCTGGGCCGCATTTATTTGCGCTCGCTGGGCGACATGCGGGCGGGCGCCCAATCGGAGAACATGCTCCAACTCGCGATCGAACAGTACCAGGAAATCATCAAGCGAGATCCCAAGAGTCTGGAAGATCACCTGCTGCTAGGGCGTCTCTATCGCCTGAACAACGATACGGTGAACTCCGAGAAGGAATTTCTCACCGCGGTCCAGCTCCAGCCGGATTCCGAGGAAGCGGTTTCCACGCTCTCGTATCTCTATAACGAAGAAGGGGATTACAATCGGGCTCTCAATATATTGCTGAGCATTCCCGAGAACAGCCGCAGCTCGAAGCTGTATGCGGCACTCGGCTACACCTACGAGCAGAAAAAGGATTACAAGAGCGCCATTCAGGCCTACTCGAAGGCCGTCAATGCGGATCACGACAACCTGGACGCCATGCGCGGGCTGGCGCAGAACCTGCTGAATGACAATCAGCCCGATGCCGCGCTCGACCAGTACAAGCAGATCACCGAAGCCGATCCCCAGGACGCGCAGAGTTACATGCGCATGGCCGAGGTCTACCGCCGCGACGGCAAGTTCGACCAGGCACTGGCGGTGCTGAAAAAGGCACAGGCGATTGTCGAGGATTCTTTCGAAGTTCCCTACAGTATCGCCGTCGTTTACGAAAACGTGGGCCGTTATGACGAAGCGGCGCAGACCTTGCAAGACTTGTTGAAGCGTACCGAAAAGGCTGATGGCACCTACTCCGTTTCGGAACGGAACAACCGCTCCATCTTCCTGGAGAGATTGGGCTCGGTTTACCGTGACCAGAGCAAGACTCAACTGGCGGTGGAAACATTCCGCAAGATGGTCGCGCTTGGCGACGACAGCGCCTCGCGAGGCTATCAGCAGCTCATTGAGACCTATCGCGACTCCAAGCAGTGGCCCCAGGCGACCGCCGTGGCCGGAGAAGCCGTCAAGAAGCTGCCCGATGATCGCGGGCTGAAGCTCATTTACGCCGGCCAGCTGGCCGATACGGGACAGGCCGAGGCGGCGATTTCGAGCGTGAAAGCCATGCTCAAGGGCACCCCCGAGGATCGTGAGATCTGGACCGCTCTGGCCCAAATGTACAGCCGGTTGCGGCGCTGGAAAGATGCCCAGGAGGCAATCGGCAAGGCCGAGCAATTGTCGACCAAGCCCGAAGACAAGGACTATACGTCCTTTATCGCCGGTTCGATCTATGAGCGTCAAAAACGTTACGATCAGGCCGAAGAGGCCTTCCGCAAGGTCATCAATGGCGATCCGCGCAATGCCGTCGCGTTGAATTATCTCGGATATATGTTGGCCGATCGCGGTACGCGGCTGGAGGAAGCGCTCGGCTACATTCGCCGCGCCATCACCTTCGATCCGCAGAACGGCGCCTATCTCGACTCGCTCGGCTGGGTTTATTTCAAGATGGGCAACTATGAGCTCGCCGAAGAAAATCTGCGCAAGGCAAGCGAGCGGCTCAACAACGACCCGACGGTTCACGATCACCTGGCCGACCTCTTCCAGAAGACCGGTCGCCTGAAGCAAGCGGTCGCGCACTGGGAGCGCGCCGTGACGGAATGGAACAAGACCATCCCGGCCGAGATCGACTCGGCTGACTTGGCGAAGGTCCAGAAGAAACTGGAAAGCGCCAAGATTCGCCTGGCGCAGCAGAAAGAATCGAAAGAGTCGAAAGAGTAAGCGCGTAGCTGAACCTTCTCCTTGTAAAGGCATCGCCGCGGCGGTGCCTTTCGTTTTTTCCAGAATCGATGTTTTCCAGAATCGAGGATCGAGGATCGATCCTGGCTCCGGCCAGCGCTGTCGGGGGCCCGGCGCCAGAGATCCCCGGATGCCCGCTGTTTTTCGGGGTACGCCTTTTGCGAAACTGGTCTAGACTTTAGCCATGCTCGCCGAATATGCCGTCCGGGTTGAGAACTCTCGCGGACGACGCCACCCCGAGCCCGAGCATCCCTATCGCACCGCGTTCCAGCGCGATCGCGACCGCGTCATTCACGCCCGCGCCTTTCGCCGTCTCGAAGATAAGACCCAGGTCTTCACTCGCCGCTATTCCGACCACTTCCGCAACCGCCTCACCCACACCATCGAAGTCGCGCAGATCACGCGCACCGTCGCTGCAGCGCTCGGCCTCAACGTGGATCTTGCCGAAGCGCTTGCCCTGGTGCATGACCTCGGCCATCCTCCCTTCGGCCACTCCGGCGAAAAAGCGCTCGATGCCGCCATGCGCGCTCACGGCCTTTTCTTCGACCATAATCTGCACGCCTTGCGCATCGTTGAAGATTTCGAGCAGCGCTACGCCGCCTTTCGCGGTCTGAACCTCACGTTCGAAGTCCGCGAGGGCATCATCAAGCACTCCCGCGACTACGACGCGGCACAACATCCGGAATTGGCGGAGTATCTCCTCGACCAGCGTCCTCCACTCGAAGCCCAGCTCATCGACCTCACCGACGAAATCGGCTACAACACTGCCGACCTCGACGACGGCTTCGAAGCGCATCTGCTGACGCTCGATCAAATTCGCAGTGGCGTACCCGTCTTCGAACATTTCTTCCGCGAGGTCGAGCAGACCTATCCCGACGCTCCCGACAAGCTGAAATTCAACGAAGCCCTCAAAGGCGTGTTCAACCGCCTGGCCGGCGATCTCATCACCAACACGCAGGCGCGGCTGAAACAGGACGGGATCGAAACTCTGGCCGATGTTCGTCTGCACAAAGAACGCCTGGCCGCATTCAGCCCCGAAGTAGAAGTGCAGCGCAAGCAGATCAAGGACTTCCTCTACGAAAATCTCTATTACAGCCCGTCACTGGCAGAAGAGAAGGACGATGCCGAACGCATCGTCACCGAACTGTTTTCCTTCTGGATGGAAAATCCCTCAGCCCTGCCGCACTATTATCAGGAAAAAGCCGCGCAGGAGTCCCTGCCCCGCGTAGTCTGCGATTACATCGCCGGCATGACCGATCATTTCATCATCGAGCAGTACGAGAAGCACTGTGGCGGGTAAGAACCGTCACCACAGGGGGACACAGAGGATCACGCGGTAACCTTGGTTCTATCCTGCGCTCCTCGTGTGTCCTCCGTGGTGAAGATTTTGGTCAGAGCTCAAACCATGCAGCGTTTCACTTCCCCGCGACCGCCGCCACCACATCAAATAAAATCCTCGGCCCGCGCCGCACTTCCTCCACGCGAATCCGTTCGTCGTTCCCGTGCTCGGTGTTGCCTTCTTCCTCGGTGGCTGTGTAAGGAGTGAAACCGTAAGCGTTAATGCCCAGCGGCCGGTAGAGCTGATTTTCGGTGTAGCCGCTGGTGATGTGAGGCACCACTGGCGTGCCCCGAAAATACTTTCCCGACACCTCTCGGATTACGTCGTATAGCGCCGTATCGGTCGGAGAATAGTTGGCGACACGAAACTCCGCGTCCAGTGGCTCGACCGTAACGTTCGGATCATCCACCACTCGCCGGATCTGCTCCAGCAGCGCCTTCGGATCTCCTCCCGGCAAAATACGAACGTCCAGATTCGCCCACGCCTCCGGCGGGATCACGTTGGTCTGCGCCGAACCGCCCATCATGGTCAGCGAAATTGTGTCGCGCAGCAGAAAGTTCAGCGATTCGTCTCTCTCCACATCCTGCTGGAACTTCTTGTCTTCGATCGCCTTGCGGATGTTGCGGTACTCCCGCGCTTGCTCCGGCGGCTCGTAGGGCGCCATGTCGCGGAGGAATTCTTCCACCACCGGCAACACTTTCAACGGCGTGTGGTAAGCCAAAACGCGGTCCAGCGCATGAACCAATCGATTCGGCGCCGAATCCGGATTCGGCCGCGATGCGTGTCCCGGACGCCCGTGCGCCACAACGTGCAGCCAAAACGTCGTCTTCTCGCCCACATCCACGCCCACATACTTCACCTTACCGCTTTCCAGCAGGTTCTCTCCACCTTCGTTGATCAGGAACTCCGCATTTTCCAGCAAGTCCCGTTGGTGCTCGATAAACCAGTTACTGCCGGCATCCAGAACTTCTTCGTCGGCCACGGCCAGGAAAATTACGTCACGGTCGAGTTCGACCTTCTCGCGCTTCAGCATGACCATCACCACCAACTGCGCGAGGCCTTCGTCTTTCATGTCCTGTGCTCCGCGTCCCCACAGCCAACCGTCTTTGATCTCGCCACTAAACGGCGGAACCTTCCAGTGCGCCGCATCGCTGGTGACCACATCCATGTGATTGAGGAGAATAATCGGCCGCTTGGCCTGCGCCGTGGTATGCGGCAAGCGCGCCCACAGGTCCCCGCGTCCCGGTGTGAATTCGAAGGCGCGATTCTCAATGCCCTCCTGGTCGAGAATCTTCTTGAAGAAAGCGACTGCGCGCATCTCATGCCCCGGAGGGTTGGTGGTATCGATGCGCAAGTACTCCTGCATCCACGCCAGAGCGAGATCGGAGTACTGCTGCAAATGATCCGCGGGAATACGTGACGAAGCCGTGGCGGGAGCCCGCTCTTCCGGCGAAGCTCCGGTTTCGGCGGAAGCTTGCCCCGCCGCACTCGACATCGCCACGATCGTTGCCAGCACAACGCCTGTCCGCTGAAGCTGTCCCCAGCGGATTCCTGCCCACCATTTTTCGGTAGGCCAACACAGACTTTTCCGGCTCGTCGGTCCCAGAGTCGATGCCAAAGTTGTCCTCCTCGGATTGCACCAATGCACGCAGTTTTTATATCAGGTTTGCCAAAATTACCCTCCCCGAAGCCGCCAGACTACCCTTCCGCCCGGACCGGGGGTACAATGTCGTTAGATATCAACGGTTTAGCTCTTTAACCGGGAAGCCCGTTTTGGCATCACACCTGTTATAGAGATGAGTGGGCGCCGGGGTAGTTGTGGTGCCTAGGTTTTTGAGATTTTCGTGCTGGAGTGGAGCCCCCCAAACGCTCCCCCAAACTTGGAGGAAGTTTCTTATGAACACCCGCATTCTGATTACATTGCCCTTGGCTGCAGTGCTCGCATTTCCGGCCTTTGCCCAGATGTCCGCACAGGATCAAACCAGCCAGACTCAAGCCACCTCGCCTGCCACGACTCAGTCCACCGACACTGGCACCGGCAAGCAACCGCTGCAAGCGCCCGCTCGCGAGGGTTTCTGGGGACGTGTGAACCCGTTCGCCCGCAAGAATTACGTGAAGCGCCAGACTGATCCCATCCGCGACCGCGTCAATGAACTCGACGACCTGACCGCCGCCAACGGCAAAGCGATTAAAGATACCGATGCGCGGGCCCAGGCTGGCATCAAAATGGCTTCCGATAAGGCCAATGAAGCTGATCAGCATGCCATCGATGCCGCGAACAAAGCCACTGTCGCGCAGCAGAGCGCGCAGCAGGCGACCACCCGTATCCAGACCGTCGAGACGGTTGTGGGCAACATCGATCAGTACAAAGCCTCAAACCAAACGGAAATACGCTTCCGTCCCGGCCAGACCGTGCTGAGCAAGAACGCCAAGGACGCTCTCGATGAGATGGCGAACACGGTGAAGGGCCAGCGCGGCTACATTATCGAAGTGCAGGGCTTCTCGTCCGGCAAGGGCCAGATTGCGATCTCGAACTCGCAGAAGATGGCCGAGTCGGTGGTTCGCTACATGGTGCTCAACCACGAGATTCCGGTCTACCGCATTTACCTCGTCGGCATGGGCAATGCCCCGGTCGCGGGTACGGATGCGGATGCTAAGACCAAGCACATCAGCGGCGGCCGCGTGGAAATCAGCCTCCTGAAGAACGATCTGGAGCAGCTTTCCAGTAATTCTGCGGCTCCCGTGACCAGCGCCGATCAGTCACAGCAACCGAAGTAGTTAGAAATCGCAACCCAGTTTGGGACCCAAAGGGCGCCTCGCTCCAGTCCCTCCCCCAGAGAAAGCCCCTCGCGCAAGCGCGGGGCTTTCTCGCGTTTGAACGGAATCAGCCAAGGCTGCTAGCCCGGGTGGTTGTGGAAATGAAGCAGCAACATATGAGTCACAAAGCCCACAACAAACCATACCGCCGCTTCCAGTATTCGCTTGAATCGTGGTGTCATCAGAAAAGAATACCTTCAATTACGCATCCGCGTCAGGTGCGCAATCGTGGAACTCATTTGCGAAAAGTGCCCGGCTTGATTCCGAGATGGCTGAGCTTCGACTGGAGCGTGGTGCGTTTCAATCCGAGGCGGGCGGCTGCACCGTCGGGTCCTCCCAGCTGGCCATTGCATTCGCGCAGGACGCGAAGAACTCGTTCACGTTCCTGTTCACGGAGAGTGCCGCTGCTGCCGCGATTGCCCTCATCCGCCGCGGTTTGCAGTTCGGAGAGCGGCGCCTGCAAAACCGATCCGGGAGTGAGAATTACGGAGCGCTCCAAGAAATTCTCCAGCTCCCGGATATTTCCTGGCCACGCCCATTGCGCTAGCGCCTCAATGGTCTTCGCCGGAATACTGGTGATGGACTTGTTCATTCGACTGGCGTACTTTCGCACGAAGTGCTCGACCAGAAGCCGGATATCCTCGCGCCGCTCGCGCAAAGGCGGTATGCGGATGGGGAACACGTTCAGCCGGTAGTACAGATCGCTACGAAACTCATGATGCCTCACACTCTCTAGCAACTCCCGGTTGGTCGCGGCCAGCAGTCGGAAGTTGACCTTCAAAGTCTGCGTGCCGCCCAGCCTTTCGAACTCCTGGTCCTGCAGAACCCGCAGCAGCTTGGGCTGCAANNCCTAGTTTCCTGGCAACCGCGCCCGTGAACGCTCCTTTCTCGTGTCCAAACAGTTCGCTTTCCAGCAGACCGGAGGGGATGGCGGCACAATTCAGCTTGATGAAGCTGTTATCCTTGCGATGGCTCAGGCGGTGAATGGCACGCGCCACCAGTTCCTTGCCGGTGCCCGTTTCGCCCAGCAGCAGCACGGTCGCATCGCTGGGAGCGACCTTCGCCACCTTATCCATCACCTCTTTCAAGACACGGCTGCGTCCGATGATTTCTCCGAACCCCAGTTCGGTGTCGATGGCTTGTTCCAAATAAAGCTTTTCTTCAGCCAGCTTCTCCTTCGCCAGCCGTAGTTCTTCCGTGACTTCTCGCAGGTGGGTTATATCCACGCACGCGCAGTTCACGCCTACCACCTGGCCTTTTGCATCCAGCAACGGTTCCACCGTCATGTCGCAATGGTAGGTTTTTCCCCGAGCGCTGAGAGTGAACTCTTGGCGGGTTCCACGGCCAGTTTCCAGTACCGGCCGCTTGATCGCCGCCATCCTTGCGGCCGTCTCGGGATCGAAAATTTCTTCGTCGGTCTTGCCCAGATAGTCTTCCTCGGTCCACCCTTCGTGCGGGTTATAGACCCAGGTGTAGCGCAAATCGCGATCCTGGTTGAAGACTTCGATGGGCGAGCCCGACAGCGCAACCCGGAGGCGCTCCTCGCTCCGGCGCAACGCTTCCTCCGTCTTCTTGCGAGATTCCTCCAGCTTCACCTTCTCCGTGATGTCCCGTTGGATGCCCCAGGTGCGCACCAGCATCCCATTCTCCACCACGCCAATCATGCTATTGAGAAAGACTTTGGGATTGCCATGAATATCGACTTCGTGAGACTCCCGATCCAGCACGCGAAAGCCGGATCGGATGTATTCCCGGGTCAGCTCAAGGTTGTGCGGATCCTCAGGCGGCAGTAGTTCTATCAAGCGTTTGCCTACGAATTCTTGCCCCGACTTCAAACCGTACATTGCAGCCTGCGCATCATTGCATTCCGCCATATACGAGTTGTGGAGGATGCGATGAACCAGTTCGTCTTCCGGAAGGTCGATGGAAACAGGGGCGTCCATCTCCTGCCGGAAGATGCCTTCCGAAACCTCTGCTACGAACATGCGGTAGTTCTCTTCGCTCTGCCGCAACGCCTCCTCAGCCCGCTTGCGTTCCGTGATGTCCGCAGTCACCGCCAGCATGCAGGGTTCACCATTCACCTCGATCACTTCCGCTGTGGATGAGCCGATGCGGCTACTGCCGTCTCGCATTCGAAAACTGGCTTCGACGTTGCGGAGAGCGCCTTCCGCGAGAAGTTGCTTCGCCAGATCCACTTTATCGGTCGGCGCCCACAGCCCAATGTCTAACGCCGTGCGTCCGATGACCTCGTCACGGCTCCAGCCGGTCAGACGTTCAAAAGTTTCGTTAACCTCGATGTAACGATGGTCCCTGGTGCTCGACAACGTGAGCACCATCGGGCTCTGCCGAAAAGCCTTCGAGAACTTTTCTTCCGAATTCTTCAAGGCCTCCTCAACCCGCTTGCGCTCCGTAATGTCTTGCAAGACACACGCGATTCGATCGACTCCCGTCGCACCTTCGATGGGGAAGTACGACACCAATAAGTCGCGCTCGCCCGTCGTTGGAAATTCGTACCTCATCTCGTATTGGACGACTCTACCTTGAAAGCACTCATCCATCCTTGACTTGATTTTCTTCTCAAAGACTTCTGCATTTACCACTTCATCGACGCGACACCCCACCACCTGCGCCTTCTCCATGCCCCGGTAGGTTAGGTATGCGCGATTGGCGATCACGTAGCGGTAGTCCCGGTCCACCACCAGGATCATCTCCTCCACACCTTCGACGACTCTTTCGTATTCCCGCAGCCTTTCCTCTGCCTGACTGCGTTCGGTAACATCCTGGACGATCGCCATGTGCCAGACCGGGTCGTCCCCCTCGGGCCACATCACCACCACCTCGATTTCGACCCAGCGCACGGTGCCATCCGGCCGGAGGTACCTTTTTTCGAATTCGCAGTGCCGCACTTCGCCCGCCGCGAGCTGCCGCAGTTTCTCTTGGCTCGTCGCCAGATCATCGGGATGCGTAACGCTCTGAAAATTTTCACCCAACAGCTCCGCTTCCGTTCGCCCCACGATCTCACAGTATTTCGGATTGACTCCCAGAAATCGCCCCGTTCCAGTTTCAGTCCAGCAAATGCCCACCGGGGCGCGGTCGTGGATTGCGCGATAGCGGTTTTGGCTGGCCTGCAGCCGCGCCTCGGCTAGTTTGCGCTCAGTCAGATCCCGGGAAATGGCAACAATGTAATCCCGTTCAAGCTGGACCCGTTTCGTGCTGACTTCCACGGGAAAGGCTATTCCATCTTTTCGTCGGTGGACGCTCTGCAATACCAGCCAGCCCGGTTTCCGCCACTGCTCTCGAATGGGTATGATCGAAGACTCTGTAACTGCCGGGTCAATGTCGTAAACCCGCATTGTGAGAAGTTCTTCGCGGCTGTAGCCCAGATCCATGCACGCCTTCTCATTTACATCAAGAAAGCGAAGCGTTTCCGGATCCACCACTTCAATCGCATCGTTGCATTGATCTACCAGCGTTCGGAACAGCTTCAGCTCGCGGATCGTGCGTTCGCCTTCGCGCACTTTGGTCAGTAGTTCCTCACTGGCCTCGCGCAACAGTTTCTCCGCGCGCTTCTGCTCGGTAACGTCGTGGGCGATGCCGAGCACGATCGGCGACGCGACTCCTTCAGTTCGCAGGGTATTGTGGTATTCCCAAATCCGGCGCTCGCCCGAACGCGTCGTCACAGCCACCATGCCGCGCGATTCGCCCGTCCTCTTGATCTGGCTTAGGTAATCATCAAACTCAGCGCGGAACTCGGCAGGAACCATTTCCCGCATGGGAATCCGCACCAGCTCTTCGACGCTGTAACCGAGCATCCGTGCGGGAGCCGGATTTATAGATAACAATCGACCGTCAAGATCGTGGATGCAGAGCAGATCGTGACTGTGCTCTACGAGATCCTGATACCAGTCTTCGTTTTCTTGAAGAGACCTCCGGATCGGGTCCAACTCGGCCGCCCTCTCCTCAGGAACGCGACGCTTCTTTGGCCCAGGGTGAACATCCATAACCGCCCCTGCGGGATGGGCAAAATAATTTTCTCGCGCAGACTCCACCGTCCGGCAGTTTTAGCCGGAAGCATGGAAGCCATGCGTAGTAGCCCCTAATGCAACCCAAGCCCGATCGCCGCGAAGTGTACCAGAAGTTCGCCAGGATTGCACAGCGCTATTGCACCGTGGGTGGAGGGACAACCGTTTCTCTCCGCTCCGGTGCTTCGCCATTGCTCCCATTTACCGAGTCGACTTGGCTCTCGGCGTCGCCGCCTAACCGTGATATTCTCCCTTCCATCGGGTTCGGGAATAGGAAGGCGTGGAGATGGCTTCCGTGGGGCGGACAGCAAAACGTTTCTCATTGGTGCTGATCAAGCCATCGCATTACGACGACGATGGCTACGTCATCCAGTGGTTCCGTTCCGCCATTCCATCCAATACGCTGGCTGTTCTCAATGGCCTCGCGATCGATTGCAGAGACCGTCGTGTACTCGGAGATGACGTCGAAATCGTAGTCAGCGCCTTCGACGAAACCAACACCCGCATCCGCCCCGAACGCATCGCACGCCAGTTCCGCGGCGGACGCGGCATGGTCGCTCTTGTCGGTGTGCAGTCCAACCAATTTCCGCACGCCATGGATCTCGCCCGGTCCCTGCGCGCTGCCGGCGTTCCAGTCTGCATCGGCGGATTCCACGTCTCCGGCTGCCTGTCGATGTTGCCCGAGCTGCCGCCCGAACTCAAAGAAGCCATGGATCTCGGCATCTCGCTTTTCGCCGGCGAGGCCGAAGGCCGCCTCGACCTGGTTCTGCGCGACGCCTGGAACGGCACTCTGAAACCTCTTTACAACTACATGAACGATCTCCCTTCACTCGACGGCGTGCCCATGCCGATTCTTCCCGCTCACCGTGTGAAGCGCACCGGCGGCAAGATCACCACCTTCGATGCCGGCCGCGGCTGCCCCTTTCTCTGTTCCTTCTGCACCATCATCAACGTCCAGGGACGTAAGTCCCGCCGCCGCTCCGCCGACGATATCGAGCAGATCGTCCGCAGCAATCTGGCCCAAGGCATCAACCGCTTCTTCATCACCGACGACAATTTCGCCCGCAACACTGACTGGGAAAGAGTTTTCGATCGCCTCATCGCCATGCGCGAGCAGGAGAAGCTGAACATCAAGTTCGTAATCCAGGTCGACACCATGTGCCACCGCCTTCCCCATTTCATTGAGAAGGCGGGCCGCGCCGGAGTCGCACGCGTCTTCATCGGTCTCGAAAGCATCAATCCCGATGCCCTGCTCGGAGCGAGAAAAAAGCAAAACAAAGTTGCGGAATATCGCAAGATGCTGCTCGAATGGAAAAAAGCCGGCGCCACAGTTTTCGCCGGATACATCATCGGCTTCCCCTCGGACACGCCAGAATCGGTGATGCGCGACATCGAAATCATTCAGCGCGAGCTGCCCATCGATCTGCTCGAGCCGCACTGCCTCACCCCGCTGCCCGGCTCCGAGGATCATCAAAAGCTCCACAAAGCCGGCGCATATCTCGATCCCGACCTGAACAAATACGACCTCGAGCACGTGACCACCACGCACTCCACCATGTCGCCAGAGCAGTGGCAGAAGCTCTATCACGATTCATGGGCAGCTTTCTATTCTCCCGAGCACCTGGAAACGGTGATGCGCCGCTCCGTGGCCACCGCCAGCAATGCCGGCAACATGACATTTCTATTGCTGTGGTACTACGCCATGGTGGCGCTCGAAAAGATTGACCCGCTCGAAGGCGGTTATCTGCGCCGCAAGTACCGCAAAGACCGTCGCCCCACCCTGCCGGTCGAAAGCCCGTGGGCATTCTATCCGCGCTACGTTTTCGATCTGCTCGACAAGCACGTCAAACTTGCAGCGCTGGTGTTGCGCTATGGCAGCTTCCGCCGCCGTCTGAAACGCGATCCCGACGCTCCCAACTACTCCGATATCGCTCTGACTCCGGTCGATGAAGACCGCTCTGACGAGATGGAACTGGTAGCCATGGGCACCCCGGCGAAATCGTCCGTGGTAAAGATTCAGGCTTCCGCTTCACACTAACAACTCGCGGCCAAACTCCATTACATAAGCAAATTTTCTTGCAGGGACGGAAACTTAATTCGTTCTTCCGGGTTGAGAGAATTATTGATTTCCAGAAACCACGTTGTTGCGGAAAAGCTGATTTGACAGGCTCGATTTTTCGCTGAAAGCTTCTCGGACGATGTGTGATAATTGCGGCACCTGCGCGACGCTTGTCTGAGGGGGCAAGTGGGACATCCCTGCTTTTTGAGCGGGGTTGTTCGGAAAGGTAGAGGTGTTCGCCGCTTAAGGGCAGCGGGTGCCTTAGTTAGGTAGTGCGATGTCTTTGTTGCGAAGTGGCCCTCTCGGCAGTATGATTCCGGTTTTCCTCCTCGCTGAAAACCGCCTCCTGCGCGAAGCGCTTGTCCGGCTGCTGTCGAAGAAGGACGGCATCCGTATCGTCGGCAGCGGACCCTATTCTTCACAAGTTCTCGAGCAAATTCTGTCCTCGGAGCCAGACATCGTGGTCCTGGATTCGGTTTCGAGAGCCTTGTCTCACGACCGGGTGATCCGCCGCCTGCGTGAGGCTCGGCCGGAGATCGGTGTGGTGATGGTTGGCATGGAGCCCGACGAGGGCGTGTTCTTGCGGTTGGTGCGGGAAGGCGTGCTGGGCTATGTCCTAACAGATGCATCCGCCGTGGAAGTATGGCGGGCGATTCGTGACGTAGCCGCGGGAGAAGCGGTTTGCCCTCCTTCCCTGTCGGTCGCGCTATTCCGCTGCGCTGCCCAGCCGCAAATGAGCCCGCCTGGGGTCACTATCAGGAAGAGCTTGGACCTCAGTCCCAGACAGCAACAGCTAGCCAACTTGATTCGCCAGGGCTTCTCCAACAAAGAGGTTGCGGCTCGTCTGAATCTTTCAGAGCAAACGGTGAAGAACCATGTACACCGCATGTTGCGCAAAGTGGGTGCAGTCGACCGGGCGACCATAGGAGAGCTGTACCGTTCCGAGGGCTCGGCATGATCGTGAGTCCCGCTGCCAGGCGTGCTTTCGAGATTCCGCAATCACATCATCGGCCGGCCACGCCATCTCTAGTTTCCGCCCGCGTTTGACCCTGCACTCCCTGCTCAAATAAACTCCCTTCTCAGCGGGGTTCCTATGAAATGTATCGTGCGGCTGCTGTTTTTCGCTCTCTGCTCATTTGCTGCCTTCGCTAACACTGCTCTCGCGGACGATGATCAGGGCCATCACCATGAAGACCTAACCGCCGCCCAACTCGGTACCGTCACCTTCCCGGTTTCCTGCGACCCCTCGGTGCAAAAGCCCTTTGAGCGCGGCGTGGCCCTGCTGCACTCCTTCTGGTACGAAGAGGCGGAAAAAGAATTCCAGCAGATCGCCACCGACGATCCTCACTGCGCCATGGCCCACTGGGGCGTGGCCATGAGCCTGTGGCACCAGCTCTGGAACAATCCGGACGCCAAAGTCATCCAGCGTGGCCTGGACGAAGTTCACCAGGCTAAAACCACCGACGGCCCCACCACTCCGCGCGAAAAGGCCTACGTCGACGCCATCGCTGCCTTCTACGGTGACCCGAAAAAGCTGAATCACGAAGCTCGCGCCCAGGCTTACTCGCAGGCAATGAAGAAAGTCTACGAGACTTATCCCGACGATCACGAAGCCGCAGTTTTCTATGCGCTATCTCTGCTCGCCTCCGAACCGCACGACGACGCAACCTTCGCCAACCGCAAGCAAGCCGCCGCAATCCTGGAACAATTATTCGCCATCGAGCCCGATCATCCCGGCGTGGCGCACTACCTCATCCACAGCTATGACAAGCCACAGCTGGCGCAACTCGGCCTGCCCGCCGCCCGCCGTTACGCGCAGATCGCTCCTGCCGCTCCGCACGCCTTGCACATGCCTTCGCACATCTTCGCCCGCGTGGGCCTTTGGCAGGACGACATCAATTCGAACCTCGCTTCCATCGCAGCCACGCGCAAAACCGCGGCCATGCATATGGGCGGCGAAGGCCACCAGTTCCACGCCATGGATTACCTGATATACGCCTACCTGCAAAGTGGACGCGAATCCGACGCCGCCAAGGTAATCGACGAGGTCAAGACCATGCCGCACATGAAGTCAATGTACGGCGCTGATTTCGATCCGCAAACCAACGCCCTCACCAAATTCCCCGCGGTTTACGACCTCGAACTTCGCCACTGGAGTGACGCCGCTGCGCTGCAGGTTGTGCCCGGTTCTCTTCGCGGAGATCAGTCCATCACCCATTGGGCGCGAGCCATCGGCGCGGCCCGCAGCGGAAATCTCGCGCAAGCCCACAAAGACCTGGAACAGATTGAAGTAATCCGCACAGAGTTTGTTGCTGAAAAGAAAGCGAATTACGCTGAGGCTGTCGGCGAAGACTATCAGGAAGCCGCCGCCTGGGTGGCTCACGCCGAAGGCAAGAACGACGAAGCCATCGCCAGCCTGCGCGCTCTTGCCGACAAGACCGACAAACTCGGCGACGAGCCAGAAGGCATCCCAGCGCGCGAACAACTGGCCGACATGCTGCTCGAAGCCAAGCGTCCCCAGCAGGCGCTGACCGAATATCAAACCGACCTCAAGCTGAATCCCAATCGCTTCAACGGCCTCTACGGCGCTGCCCGCGCCGCCGAAGCCGCCGGCAAGCAGAACGACGCCACCGAGTATTACGCGCTTCTATTGAAAGTCTGCGAAGGATCAAGCTCCACCCGCCCGGAGCTGAGCCGTGCGCGGGAGTTGGTAGCGCAGAAATAATCCATTGATCGTTTGATACGGATCGTTTGATATAGACGGGGACTACGAATGAATCGGCTCGTAAACTTCTTTGAGACGAACAACACGCTGCGGGACACGATCAAAGCTCCCGCAATCCGCCGCGCGACATCCTGCACCGCACTCACAGTTCTCGCGATCTGCGTGCTTCTGGCCCTTCCCGCTTGCAAACACAAAGAATCCTCGACATCTAACGAGAACACCGCCGGCGTTCCAGCGACTCCCCCCGCTCCCGCGAACAATCCCGGCGCGCCATCCGCCGATAACAATGCAGCGCAGCCTCAGCAGCCAGCCCCGGCTCAGCCCGAACCACCCGCTCCACCGCAGCCCATCATTGTTGCCGCCGGAACGCCGCTCACCGTGCGCCTTACTGACGCGCTCGGCTCCAAGGCCAGCCAGACCGGCCAAACCTTCGCTGCCACGCTGGACAAGGACGTCATTGTCGATGGTCAGACCGTAATTCCCGCCGGCGCAAATGTCGTAGGCACAGTAGTAAGCGCAAAGCCGTTCGGCCATTTCGCCGGCGAGGCGAGCCTCGTGTTGCGGCTCACGTCGGTCAACATCAATAACTCCGATCAAGCGATTGTGACCGCCGCTCGCAGCTTCGGACCAACCATAAAAGCCAAGGGGAAAGTAAAGAAATTCTTCGGTGGCCTCGCCAAACGTGCTGAAGGTGATGAGAGAGAAGTCGTTCTTGCGGCCCAGTCAGGCTACACCTTCACCTTAAAACAAGCGCTGCAGATCCAATGAGGTGTTGAGAAGTTACGACACGGCTCGATTTTCGCGGCTGTCTTCCCGCGATCCTATTTGACTCGAAAAAAGACCATCATCTTCACGACCAGCGCGGCCATCATGGCGAGCGCCCCCAGCAGCGCGTTGTACTCCCGATGCTTCCCATACAAATCCAAAGAAAATCCTGCCGAAGGCTCGTTCTCGTTGCCGGAAAGCGGTGTGAGTCGAGGGAACATCCTCGGAACTCGCCGGGCATATTCGTCGAACCCAGAAAACTTCTGCCGCAGAAACGCCTCTTCATCGCGAATCACGGGAAGATAAATCACGAAGAACATCACGACCAGCGCAATGCCTACCCACCAACTCCGCGCCGCCACGGCAAATCCAATACCGATCAGCAACGATCCCAAATAGAGCGGATTACGCGTGTAGGCATAAGGACCGGAAGTCGCCAGCGACTCGTTCTTGCGCACGTGTCCCGATGCCAGCGCCCGCACCAGAAGACCCGGCACCACCACCATCGCACCCAGCGTCATGGATCGCCACGAAGGCCGCGCCAGCCAGAAATAGAGCAGAGCAAATAAAAATCCCAGCGGCACGCGAATGCGCCGCGCGATTTGTGACCACTTAGCCATGTGTGGATTCAGTCCATCATCCGGCCAGCAGTTTGTGAGCCGCGGCAACCACCGCCTCGCTGCCGATCGTTAACAGCCCATCATCCGCCGCCGCGCGCCGCGCATGAGTCGTGACGCTCTCCGCACTGCGCAGAACGACGCTTCGTGTTCCAAAAGGCCCGTTGCGCGCCGGATCTGTAGGCCCATAAATCGCCACCACCGGAACCCGCAANNAACGCAATTAATTCTGTGATGCTGCAACTCATCGCTCGAGCTGTTCCTCCGCTGGCAATCTCCGCCGCGCGGACCAACTCCTTTTCCCCCGGACCGTAGTTGAGAATCGATCGCACACTCCGTTCGGCAAGCGCGCGTGCCACTTCGCCATACCGCTCTGCAGGCCATCGCTTCGCACCCCACCCGGCCCCCGGATTCAAAATGGCGAAGTCTCCAATGCCTTGTTCTGCAAGCCGCTGCTCGATCCGCGCCTCAGCCGCGGGATCCCGAGGAAACTCTGCGGCAGGCAGTTTCATCCGATGACCGGCAACTGCCTCGGCAACCGAAAGATTCTGTTCGATTACGTGCCGGCCGCGTGCGACCACCTTCCGCGTGTACCACAAGCTGGCTGGAGACTCACGCGGCTCCGCCGCTCCGTACACCGCGCGCGCCCCCGACCACCGCGCCAGCACCGCCGATCGCATCGCTCCCTGCAGATCCACCGCGGCATCGTAATGCACGTCACGCACATCGTTCCAAACCGTGGCAGCTCGTTGCAGAGTCGAAATCGAAAACGCAGACTTCCTCCAAGCCTTCAGGTCCAGCGTGTGAACTTCATCGACCAGCGGCCTCGACGAAGACCGGCGGCCGCGTCGCGGAGATCCCGGTGCGCACAGCAGTTCGGCCCAGCGCTCTTCAATCAGCCAGCCGATGAACGCCCGCGGGAACGCCTCTCGCAGCGCGTGAACCGCCGGCAGCGTGTGGATCACATCCCCCATGGCGCTGAGCCGCACGATCAGCAGCCGTTCAACCTTCGTCTCCGGCGCAATATCGACTCTATTCGTATCGAAACTCGTGGACCCCAAGCTCACGGCTGCCTCGGCCCCGGCCGCGTGCGAATAATCTCGCTGGTCGAATGATTCTTCGGGTCTCCGACAATCGCCACGCGGCCGCCGTATTCCGCAACCGCATCGCGTTCTGGAACGGTCTCCGCCGCATAGTCCGTGCCCTTGGCCTGAATATCCGGACGAATCTCGCGAATCAAAGCGCGTACATCGAGTTCGCCAAAAATGACAACCGCATCCACATCAGCGAGCGCGGCAACGATCTCAGCGCGCTCCTCCGCCGGCATAACCGGACGACCCTCGCCCTTCAATGCGCGCACCGATTCGTCGGAATTGATGGCTACCACGAGCTTGCCACCCAGCTCCTTCGCCCCACGCAGATACCGCACGTGGCCCACATGCAGCAAATCGAAATTGCCATTGGCCAGCACAATGCGCTCGCCGCTACACCGCCACTGCTCCACGTGCTCGCGAAGCTGTTGCCGCCCAAGAATCTTGTCGTTTCCCATTTATCTGTCGAAAATCAGTGAGGTCTGGTCGCCGGCGGAGCCTGCTCAATCGCGCGCAATAGTTCCTCCCGAGAAACCGTGGCAGTGCCCCGCTTCATCACCACGATCCCGCCTGCGTAGTTGGCTAACTGCGCCGCTTCTTCCGTGTTCGCCCCGGCCGCAAGCGCAGCGCTGAACGCCGCAATCACCGTATCGCCCGCCCCCGTCACATCGGCGACTTCGTCCGAACCAAAAATCGGAATGTCCACCGGCTCCCGTCCTTGATCGAAAGCAACCATGCCGTCACGCCCGCGCGTAATCAGCAGCGACTGCAGCTTCATTTGCTCCATCACCTGTTTTCCGGCCCCCGTCAGCTTCTCCCAGTCTTGCCCAATACGCACTCCCAGAGCCGCTTCCACCTCGGGCTCATTCGGAGTAGCCGCTGTGGCGCCGGAATATTCCAGAAGCCGGTACCGCGAATCCAGGATCAAGGGCACTAGCACGACTCTGCGCCGTCCCGCTTGCCGCAGAGCATTCACAATCGCCGGACTCGCCGATCCATAGCCGTAGTCGGAAACCAGCAGCGCATCCGAGGCGCGCAGATATTCTCGCGCCGCCAGGAACAACTCGCGCGTCAGGTGCCGGTTCGGAGGGTTCTCCGGTTCTCGATCCACCCGCACCACTTGCTGCCGTGTATTGTGCGTCATGCCCGCCAGAATGCGGGTCTTTGTCACCGTCGTGTAACTCTTGTCCTTCAACACACCACTGACTGGAATGCGTTTGTGCCGGAAAAACTTCAGCAGCATTCGCCCCGGCTCGTCGTCGCCAATCGCCCCCACCGGCAGCACGTTCACTCCCAGGTCAGCCAGATTGTTGACCGCGTTCGCGCCTCCGCCCGGCACCACGGTGCGTTCCCGATGCTTCAAGATGAGCACGGGAGCCTCGCGCGACACCCGCGAGATTTCTCCGAACACGAATTCGTCGGCCACCAGATCCCCCAGCACCGTAATCGTCACTTTGGGGAACGCTTCAATGATCCTCTGGAGCCGGTCGACTTCCTTAAGATGTTTAGTCATCAAATCGTTTTGTCATCCTGAACAAGCGTTCTTTGCGCGGTGAAGGCATCTGGGCGAGCCGCGCGATGCGTCGCGTTCCTTGCGACGCAATACTCGCGCGTTCGGCTCGCTTCCTTATCGCCGTCAGCATTTTCTCACGAGTGCTGCCGGCGTTTCGCAATCACACGCAGCATTGTATCCACAGCGTTAGCCGCGTCGGCCAGTTCCATCTTGACCGGGACCACCGCCAGCGGCCCCAGCGAGCCCAAATATCCGCCCAGGTTCACCGCATCTTTTTCGGTGGTAACGAAGCCGCCAGCTTCGCTGCGCTGCCGAAGTTGCAGCAAGTCGCGCACGTCCTTCTCTGTGTAGGCATGATGATCGCGAAAGAATGCCTCCCCGACGGGATCAATCCCCGCGGTACGCAACTGCAGCAGAAAATTCTGTGGCCGCGCAATCCCGCAGAATACGACAGGCCGAGGTGGAATGTCTTGCGTCACAATCCCCCGCCTCACCCGCCAAACTATCTTGCCCTCGAGCGAAAACAACTCCGGCGAAGCTCCACTGGCCAGCACCACAGCGTCCGCTCGTCGCAAGCAACCCAAAGGCTCCCGCAATCGTCCTGCGGGAAGCAACCGATCCCGCGCGTCCTCCGGCGTCACCAGCACAATATCGAAATCGCGGCTCAACCCTCGATGCTGAAACCCATCATCCAGCAAATGAACCTGCACACCGAATCGCGCCTCCGCGAAATGCCCCGCCTCGCTGCGATCTTCGCCCACCACCACCGGCACTTGCAGCCGTCGAGCAATCAGCAAAGGCTCATCGCCAAAGTCCTGCGGCAGCCCACCCGGATCCACCAGCAGCACGCCGTGAGTCCTACGCCCATAACCCCGCGACAGCACATCGAAACCGATTCCCCGCGCCTTCAACAACTCACCCAACAAAATAACGAATGGAGTTTTTCCCGACCCTCCCGCCGAAAGATTTCCCACGCTTATCACGGACCCTTGCAGAGATCGCGACCGCAACCAGCCTCGGTCGTAGAGCGCATTCCGCGCTCCCGCCACGCTGCCGTAGATGCCTGACAGCAAATTCCAGTTCATGTCCGCGCCAGCAGTTCCTGCAGTTCGTCAGCCGTCCGTGCTGTTGCTCCAATCTGCGATCGCATAGTCTCGGCCGCCCACTGTCCTAAAGCTCGTCGCTCTTTATCGTTGGCCAGCAACTCCAGCAATACCAGCGGTAACTCTGCTGGACCAACAATCCTCACCGCATCTCGGCTCTGNNACAAATGCAATGTCGGCCAGCGCATACAACGCCGCCAGTTCTCCGATTGTATCCAGCAAGAGCACACCACCAGCCAGAGGCTGCCCGTCCCAGAGAGATCGCCTGCAGAAGCGAACCGACATCTGCTCCAGCAGCGCGGCCACAGCGCCAAAGCGCTCCGGATGCCTCGCCGCGAGAATCATCACTGCCTGCGGATACTGCACCAGCAGATTCTCAAACGCCTTCAGCAGCAGCGATTCTTCTCCCTCGACAGTGCTGCCACACACCAGCACCGGCCCGGCCCCGGCTGCCGCAATCGACCTCCGCAAGCTCTCCACAATCGCCGGCGGATCAGGCAGCGGAATGTCGAACTTCAGATTTCCCGTAACCCGCACCCGTTCCGGGTTGGCGCCGATGTCTTGCAACCGCGCGGCGTCTTCCTGCGTCTGCGCCAGAAACAGATCCACATTCGCCAGCAGTCTTCGCAGCAATCCGCGAAATCGCCGGTAACGCGGCCACGACCGGTCCGAGATACGGGCATTCACCACCGCAATCCGCGCGCCGCTGGCATGCGCTAGCCGCATGACATTCGGCCAGAACTCAGTCTCCGCAATCACCACCATCTCCGGCCGCAGCGCCCGCAGATAAGGACGAACGGCGAACGCGAAGTCCATCGGAAAATAAAACACACTCGCCTCGCCAAAGCGTTGGCGCGCCAGCGCCTGCCCGGTATCGGTAGTCGTCGAGATGAAAATCCTATGCTGCGGAAAACGCCTCTGCAGTTCCTCCACCAACCCCGCGACCGCGAACACTTCCCCTACCGAAACCGCGTGAACCCAAATGACAGACTCCTGTTGTCCCGGCAACCGAAGCCGCATCGGCACCCGGCCTAGCCGCTCAGTCAAGCCCTTGCGGTATTTGCCGTGGCGCACCATCTGGAAGAGCCAGTAGGGCAGGCTCGCCACCATCCCCACCGCGAGCGCCACGCTGTAAAGGAAGCTGTATAAAGAAGAGATCAAGTTCAGCCATTCTAAAACAAACAAAGACTTACTCTGTGTGCCTCCGTGCCCTCTGTGTTTAAGGTTTTGAGACGCGTGCCCGCAGTCAAGCCGCGAAATGAGATCGCGTCACCCTCTATAATCGGAAGCATGCCGCCGCTGAAAGTGTGTGTGTCCCGCGTCCTTGTCGTCTCTTGTGCAGTCGCAGTCTTCGTCCTCTGCCTCGCCGCCAAGGACTTCGTGAAGCCCGCGGCCCAGCCCGCCAAAACCTATCCCGCGCACGACGACCACACCGACGAGAAAGTCGCCATCGCCGCCGACCCTTACGACACGCCCGACAAAGCCAAGCTATTCTCCGTCGACTTTCGCGAGCATGGACTCCTGCCCGTCTTCTTCATCGTTACCAACGACGGCGACCAGCCCATCTCCATCGCCAACATCCTTGTAACCCTCACTACGGCCGACCGCGCCAAACTAACCCCAATTTCTCCCGACGATATCTCCCGCCGCCTCTCCAATCCAAAGGCCAACACCAACCCGGCCACGCCCCTGCCCTTTCCCGTCCCTCACAAAAA
>PMXH01000316.1 GCA_003165855.1 Acidobacteriaceae bacterium
ACCCGCAACGTTCCACCACCGCTTGCCATGGCGTCATAAGCATTCTGAATCAAGTTCACGAACGCCTGCTCGCTAAGACTTTCGTCCAAGGGAACCTGCGGCAAGTTCGCCTCATACTGCCGTTCCACGCCCACCAGTTTGTCTTCGTCTTTCTGCGTTAAGGATAAAGACACGGAACGTAGTGCGCGATCCAGCACCGGAGTAATTTCCTGCGTGACCAACTCAGCGTGCAGCGGCCGAGCAAAATCAAGAAACCTCGTCACGAGAGCGCTCAAGCGGTTGGTCTCGATCGAGATATAGCCCGCTAATTCGCTGGCCAGCGGATTCGATTCTCCAAGTTTCTGNNGCGAGCCGCTCCGAACGCCGCGCCTCCGCTTGCGCCTGCTCCAACTTGCGGTTGGTTTCGGCCAACGTCTCGGCCAACTCCTGGTAACGCTTGATTTGGCGTCGGTTCTCGACTACCGCCCGGTTCACTACCATCGCCGCAAGGAAAAAGAAAACAATCCGCATGGCGAGCAAACCATAGCTCTCGGCTGTCACGTCGAAATCTCGGAGGGCGGGATCGAAGAGATACGAACAGTAAGCAGCGGAGGCCAGCGCGGTCCACAGCAACGTCCCCCAGGGGCTGAAATACTCAGCCGCGGTGACGATCGGAACATAGAAGATCGGATAGTATTCGCTATTGATTCCGATCCCGCCCGTATGATCGATGAGCAGAGTCGCCAGCGCGATCTTGAGCAGCACGATATACGCCGCTCCCCGCCGCGGAGTGCGCGCCAGAAGCCAGCCCTCGCTGAGCTGCACCGCTCCAATGGCCAGCAGCGTAAGCTGCTTATGGATCTCCGCCACCGGCGGCAGAGCCGCCAGTCCGGCCAGAAACAGCAGCCAGAGAACATCCATCCAGTTGATCGCGGGACGCTTCTGTTCGGTCATATCTGCGCGGTCATGCCTGCTCGATCATGGCGGGCTCGATGAAAACAATGGCGCCGGGACGGCGGATCAATTTCTCCGCCTTCCCAGCGCCAGAGTCGTCTCTCAACTTTACATCGGTCCGTTAGCAAGTGGCATTGCATGCGAACCTATCAAACCGCATGCAGCCGGTTCGCGTCAACGTCACTTCTTTGGCGCACTCCCCTGCCGCGATGCAGGTGGCGACTGTTGCTTTTGCGGCGGCGGCGGAGACGCAGGCCTCTGCTGCTGCCTGTTTGCTCCTTGAACCGCTGCAACCGGCTTGACCTGCGGATTCGACCTCTGCTGGGCTGGCTGATGCGCCCCTTGCTGCGACCCACGCGAGGCGGACGATTGCGCGCTCCTGTTCCCGGGACTCTGCGTGGTCGTCTCCGGCTCGGGCTGTGGAGTCCCTTGCTCTTCCCATACCCGAGGTTGCGGTTTCGCCTGATTGCTTCCCTCGCTCGACATCGAAACCGAACGGAATCCGTTCTGCGTCAGCGGCTGATGCGTTACCGGCACCGAGACAGGTTGCCGTGGCGCCACCTGACGTACCAAGGATTGGTGAATCCCGGATTGCTGAGTCGGCGGTTCTCCGATCAACGATGATTGACTCAATTGCCCCCCGACCTGGGCCGAGCGCTGCTCGAATGATCGCGGCATCGGAGCCGGCGTCCTCAACGCCACTACGGGACGGGTCATGACCGCCGCCGGCGGACGGTTTGCGACCGGCCTGCCGGTACCCAATACACTGCTCCGCTCCGGTTCAATCGAGATCATGTTTGATGCCGGTGTGGCTGCGAGTTCTGCTGCCGGGACCGAGACCACATTCCGCGCCACGGGCCGNNACCCACCAGTGCGGGCGCGTAAGCCGGCCGAGCCATCCTCGGCCCCGGAACCCAGATCCACCCGTTTGCTCCGACCGCCCAGCGGCCATAATGGAATGGCGCGAAGCCCCACGGCTCATCCGCCACCCACGTCCAGCCCCAGGGTCCAACCCAAGTCCAATGTCCAAAGCGATAGGGAGCCCATCCCGCCACCAGCCCCCTCGGACTCCAAACCGTGCCATACCCGGCCACGTAGCTCCAGTCGCCATACTGGTCAAGATCCTCGTAGCCAGTCATATCGCGCGAAACATAGTTGCCAGAATCGGAACGATCTTCATTCTGTTCGCGGTCGAGCGCCCAGCTATCGAATGCATCGTTGGCTGGAACCTGTCCGAAATCGTAGGCCAGTTGATCGTTGCCGGTGCTGGTGTTGGTAAACGAGGCGTGCTGATTCGCCACAACCGTATAGGACGATCCAGCGCCGGTAACTTGGCCGCGTCCGCGCCACACAGTCACTTCCGTTCGATTGCCGTCTGGATCCACATCAATGCGGTAATCGCCGGGCTGCTGGATGGTGAACGCGATGTTCGGAGTGTCGACTTCGTACGAATCCTCGTCGCCCACGTGACGTACCTTCACAAACAACGACCCCTCCGCCAGACGAATCTGCGCTACCCGGTCGCTCACCTCGAGCAATGTAATACCAGTCTTAGCGCCCAGGCGGAGTGCGGTCGCTCCAATGTGTACTTCGGCGCGCGAATTCTCGTCGGCCCACAGATTGTCCCCCGTCACCAACGGACGATTGGGCACGGCAGTGATCCAGTCGTTTTCGCCGCCGGGCTGAAACGACACCGATCCTTCCATGTAATTCAGCCTTGCGACGCGGCTCGGAGGATCTTGATCATCCGCATTTTGCGCATCTTGTGGGCCTTGCGAATCTTGGGCAACCTGCGCGCCCTGCGCCTCGACTCTCGATGGTGCCTGCAGCATGAATGCCAAGCCCAGCACTACCAGCGCCCAGCTCCACCACTGCGTGTGTGTCTTCATAGTGCTTTCCTCGATGGATGATGCAGAAGCGTATTTGCTTCGAATCGTATCCATACCCGTATAAACACGGTAGATACCTTTAGTTTCGTGCTCGAGGTGGTGGTTTGCGGCCAGGGCTGGCCGATATCAGGCAGGCGACAGATTCGTTTCGAAAGTAACTTCAGCGGGTTACTGGCTTGGGCGAGATCGTATCCAGCGTAAGATTTAACTCCAGAACATTGACCCGCGGCTCGCCAAGGAATCCGAACTGNNGGCACCTGAAACTCCGCCGCCTCGGGCGAGATATGAGGATCAAGCCCAGAACCCGATGTTGTCAGCAAGTCCATCGGGATTGCAGCCGCGGGATTCTCCGGCTGCAGGCGGTCGGCATCTCCCTGCACCCGCGCAATGAGAGACTGATTGGTTGGTCCAAGATTTGATCCGCCGGAATTGCCGGCGTCATACCCAGTTCCGGCGCTGGAAGGACGCGAGTGAAAATATCCCCTCGAGGAAAACTGCTGGCCGATCAGCTTGGACCCGACTAAAGCTCCATTCCGGGTTATGAGTTCTCCATTTGCCTGGTTGTGAAACAAAACCTGCGCCAGTCCCGTAAT
>PMXH01000540.1 GCA_003165855.1 Acidobacteriaceae bacterium
GGTGGGCAGCTCTACGCGGTAATGGGTCTCTTTGGAGGCCAGCGCGGTCACCAGTCCAGCGTCGCGCGTGGTCATCAGGATGCGCCCCATGGCGCCGATCACGTTGAATGCCTCTGCGTCTTCGCGCTGCCAGACATCGTCGAGCACCAGCAGCACCTTGCGGCCGGCCAGCAGTGTGCGCAGGCACTCCTTGCCGCTGCGCTCGTCTGGGAAGAGCGCCTCGTCGCCCAGTTCGCGGGCCAGCCAGCGTTGCAGCTCGGCCAGTTGAGGCTTTTGACCAAGAGTGATCCAGAAGATGCCGTCGGGAAAGGCGCGCCGCACCTCGGGCCGGTGGGCCAGGGCNNGCCTTGATACGGTCCGGCTGCGCCAGGAAGCAGGCCGGAAGTTCAGGAACCGCCACCAGCTTGCCCACCGGCGGAATCGCCTCGGAGAGTTGTCGGATCAAATTGGCGAGGTGCGCGTCGTAGTGCGCATCGTCACGGAAGTCCTCGGCATGAAGCAGCTTGAGGTCCTCGGGGATCAGCTCGTAGCCATCGATGTCTGCACCGTCGGCATCGCGGCCATCCAGGCGCACGATCGGGTTCACGCACTTGCCCGCCTCGAAGTAGGCAAAGCGCCACTCCTGCGCGACGTAGTCGGAGGTGAGCACGCCGGGTCCAACGATCAGCAGCAGCCGATCGCGCGCAGCAATCGCATCGCGGATCTCCTGGTGAAAGGTGAGCTGCCGTGCAGGCATGGAGACGCGGTCAAACCATACGTCAAGCCCGGCGTTGGTCAGGTCAGCAAAGAGCCGACGAACAAACGCCTCATCGTCATTTCGTGCATAGGACAGAAATATGGAACTCACTGTGCACATCCCTAATAACGAACAGAGCGCCGATTACTAGACCGAAAATGAGTTGAGGAGGAGTTGGATCTTGTCCACCCATTGCTGGTAGCCGTGGCGGGTCGCGATTTCTAATGCTTCCTGCGCGAGTCGACGCGCTTCTTCTTTTCGCGCTGGGAAGTCGCTGATCAGCATAGCCTGTTTCGCAAGTGAGACCGATATCCCTTCGGGATTATCAAGTTCGCGACAAATGCGCTCCTGTTCCTTGCACAGAGAAAGGGCACCGTCCAAGTCGCCGCGGACGTGGAGGATCAGCGCTAGGTTTCCAAGTGTGATCTGCAGATCATTCTTGTTGCCCAAGTCTCGGCATAGACGCACCTGTTCTAGGAGAAGGACCCTGGCGCCGTCGAGGTCGTTGCGGAGGCTGAGGACTCCTGCCTGACCGCCGAGCGCTTTCGACAATCCATGTTTGTTTGAAAGTTCTCGGCAAATGCACGCTTGTTCCCTGTACAGGGCCATGGCACCATCCAGGTCTCCAAGGTAGAAGTGTGCATTCGCCTGGCCTCCAAGTGACGTTTGAATCCCATCCTTGTTGCCCAATTCGCGGTAGAGGTGCTCTTCTTCCTTATGCAGCGCAATCGCACCCTCAAAATCTCCTCGGGATTGGAGGATATTCGCCCGACCATTGAGCGCCTTTGAAAGTCCATCTATTTGACCCATTTCTCGGCATAGACGCTCTTGTTCATCGAACAAGAGCTTGGCGCCGTCAAGGTTGCCACGAAGGAAGAGGACAGCCGCTTGGTTTCCTAGGCAGCACTGCAGGCCGTCAACGTCGCCGAGCTTGCGGCAAAGAAGCTCTTGCTCTTTTTGCAGTGCCATGGCACCCGTTTGGTCGCCTCGGTTCAAGAGTATGGCAGCCTGGTTGCCCAGGGCACCTTGGAGGTGCGCACTATCCCCGACCCAACGGAAGTAATCCACAAGGACCTCATAGATGTGAAGAGCCGCCTCAGGTTTACCTGTGCCAAGGAGCAACTGCGCAACTAACCACGCGTGGGTCTTATCCCTAATAGGATCCTGAATCACCGGGTCGTAGACCTGTTCAATCCGCATCGGGGAGTGAGATTCGATGCCCGTCCAATAAGCCTTCACTTCAAACTCGGCCCGGTTCCAAAGATCATTAAAGAAGCCCGGTTTTGCCATGAGGTTCGCTAACTTCTGCCAATCTGCGGATTGCTGCCATTGCCAAGGGAGTTCATCCAATTGGCGGGGACCTTGCGGCTGCGCGTTGAAATAATCCGCCAGAATGCGATGCGCGCCCTCGCGATGACGTTCAGCGGGCAAGTACNNCAAAAATTCGTGCGTGAATGTGAGCAGGCCGCCTCGGTTCACCAACGAATCTCCTGCGGCTAGATGCAACGGGCTCCATAGTGCGCGCGATAGAGGCGAGCCTGCAGTACCGAGCGATTCAAGCAACTCAGTCTCGGAGAGACCGCGGCGCGCCGTCCAGAGGCGCACAAGGCTCTCCCGAACTAAGGTGCTGTAACTCGGCTTACCCCCGTTACGAAGAGCACGCCAAAACCGTTGAAGCAGGCTTTCGCGGAAATCGATTGCGGAGGACGGCAAAGGCTTATCGTAATCCTTCTCCCAGCGTCGGATTACCTTGCCGTAAAGCTCGACGGGGCTAGCAGCTCGTAGGTACCAGTCGATACGTTTGTTCAATTGCTCGTAGCTGCCAAATTGGCGCAGTTCATTGAGCAGTGTGCTGAGATAAAGGCCGTTGCCCGTTTGCGGCGCGGCGGCGATCCGGCGAGCCGGCCCGGGAGACAGCTCCTTGGAGAATCGCTTGAGGTATTTGACGATCATTTCCTCGCGCTCGGGCACCGTGAGCGGTTCGACGGTCAACTTCGGCCAACCGCGCTTCTTCAGGTCCTCCCACGATCGGCCGGGGAGTGTGGAAAGGATCAGGCGAACGTTGGCGGGAATGACCGGCGGCAGCCATACCAGTTCCGTCGCGCCGTCGCGGTCTTCAATCTGGTTAAGCGCATCGAGCACCAGCACCAGGCGCCCACGCGCCGCGACCATGTGCAGCGCGTTGGCAAAGGCCATGCGCAGGGCGTCGGGCTGGTCTGGAATCTCAATCTGAATGCCGAACTTGCGCTGGAACTCGCCCAGCAACCGCCGCAGCATGGACCTCCAGTTGGCGCTGTCGGGTGCCGCGCCGATGAAGTGAACCAGCACAGGCGTCTCCGGGTGTTGTTCGCTCCAACTGTGGGCCCAGTTGGCCAGCAGAGCCGACTTGCCCCCGCCCGACTCGCCCGCGATCACAAGCGGCAGCCCATCACCCGTGGCATGAGCGTCAAGCCGGTCCATATACTCCTGGCGGCCGATGTAGACCGTGCGGCGGCTGGCCGAGTACGCCTCGTGATCGAACGCGGCCTGGTCCAGCGGGTTCGGTCGGGTCTTCTCCGGATAGATCTCTTCGATGACGGCAGTTAGATCGCGCAGCACCCACTCGCCGAGTTGCTTGGGCGTGGCGAATGGCTCCGAGACGGGGATGCCGCTCTTGCAAATATCGTCCTTCAGCTTCTCCAGTCGCTCGCGGAGGCGCGGGTCCTCCTCAGTGAAGCCGGGATGCGCGGCCGCATAGGCCGGATCGCGGAAGTAGAAGAAGGCGTGCTTGTCCATCTCTTGGTCCAATAGCACGCCATGGAGTATCTCGAGGGCTGTGACAGACTGATGGAGATGCTCTCTGAGCCAGGGCTGCGTTTCGAAGAGCGATTCCGGAATCTCCTCCGGCACCCAGCCGTAGCGCTCGCCCAGCAAACCGATGAAGTAAGGCCGGCAGTGCTCGATCTCCTGGAGGCACAGAGGCAGGACCTTGCCTTCGGCCTTTGCTTCGTCCGGAACGCCCCAGCGCAGGTCCACCTCGCCCCAGGTAACGCCGCGGCTCTCGCACACTCGCCGCAGTTGTGGGAAGATCTGCTTGACCAGTTCCTCGCGCTCCTCCTGCATATCGCGGAAGGTCGAGGAGATGAACACGCGTATCTCGCGCCGGTCAGCTACGGCCCGAATTGTCTTGACGTCCTCAGGCATAGAGACTCACTTTCCCCGGCAGCTACCTGCCGGAGCATCTGCCCGCAATCAAACAACGCTGCGACTCCTGGGGAGAATCGCGGTAAGTCTATCGTCCGCCCTGTCGCCCGGACAAGGATTTAAGTTCGTCAAGGCCACAAGAGCCATCAAGCCGTACTCCGTTCCTCAAAGAGAGCGCCCGGACAGGCTCTCCAAAGCCCGAAAACAACCAGATAGCGGATCTTGAAACTCGCTGTTGTTAGTTAAATGACCAGTAGGTTAGAATCCGCGCAGGAAAACCACCGCTATGAAAACCTGCTTTTCGATAATGCCCTTCGACGATCAGTTCAACGATATCAGCGATATCATTAGTAAGGCCGCATCAGTTTCCGGGCTGGAGTACGTTCGAAGCGATTTTGATAGAAGGTCTGGAAACATTATGGCCCAAGTCAAGCACGAGATTCAGCGCGCTGCGGTGGTCGTCGCTGACATCACCGGCCATAATGCAAACGTCTTCTACGAACTTGGGATCGCGCACCACATCGTTGGCCCGGAGCGCGTGGTGATCATCACTCAGTCTGTCGATCGAGGGAAGGCTTTTGACATCCACCAGTACCGCCAGTTGGTCTACACACACAGCAAGCCTGGCCGTAAGAAGCTTATTGGCGAGCTTCCCGGTCGTCTACGCGAAGCTGCAGAGGCGAGCGTCAATCGGGAATTCTGGAATGTCACGCGTGGTCGTTTGCCACGAACCCTGATGCTGGTAGAGAACCTTCAGCGAATTATTGATCGTGCCGGAACAAAGGGGCTTCAGGGAACCATCATCCGGGTTGTTGCCAACTTGAGTTCGCTCGCCATTAGCGAACATGAGCCAAAAGACTCCGCACTTGGAGATGAGTATCACAACGCTCTACTCGCTGAGAGGGACACGCTGCGGAATGCCTTAATACGCGGCGCCCGTCTGAAGGCTGTATTGAATCCCCCGCGCCATTTTACAAAAGCCCAAATGCCTGACAGACTGTCTGCCCGGTATCGCCGGCTGATCGGCTTGCTCGAGGGCCGAAGCGATATCAAGCGCAATCCCAATGCTGCGGCAGAAGATCTGAAAGCGATCAAACGGTGCGAGTTTGTCGTGTGCCCCGTTCCGATGCCGAACCTCATGATTATTGGAGACGAAGTTGCTTACGAAGGAATGAAAAGAAGCAATGCAGGGGGCTTCGAAATGACTCACTGTGAAACAGAAGCCCACGAATTGAGGGAACTAGCCAAGCAATTTGACAAATTCTTTGACGAAAGCAAGATTGAAATGGCCCGCTCCCACCCCCCTCATGGAGGATTGCTTGAACAATTGAGGGCCTTCCATCGCGAGGCAGATCCCAAAGGGCGCAGCGTCAGACAATGAGTTTTTGTGGCGAATTAAATGGGACCTCGCTAGATTGAAATCTTGTTGCGCGACAATTCCTA
>PMXH01000468.1 GCA_003165855.1 Acidobacteriaceae bacterium
GATGCCCGCCGACGTGGTGATTGTCGGCGGCGGGCCGGCGGGCATGGCGTGCGCACTGCGCTTGTCGCAGTTGATCGATCAGCACAACGCCGCGCACCCTGACTCGCAGCTCAGCAAGGAAAACATCTATGTCCTCGAAAAAGCCCGCGAGATTGGCCAGCACTGTCTCTCCGGCGCGTTGCTCGATCCCCGCTCCATGCGCGAACTGCTTCCNNCTGCGCGATCACGGCAACTACGTCATCTCACTGAATCGCTTCGTGAAATGGCTGGGCGGCAAGGTGGAAGAGACCGGCATCACTATCTTCACTGGATTTGCGGGCTCTGAGCTTTTGTTCGATGGCGACCGCGTCACCGGCGTTCGCACCGACGACAAGGGCGTCGACAAAGAAGGCCATCAGAAATCCAACTTCGAGCCGGGCTACGATCTCAATGCGAAAGTCGTCATCCTCGCCGAAGGCCCGCGCGGGTCGTTAACGAAACAGCTGATCCAGAAATTCGATCTCGCGCGCAATGCCAATCCGCAAACCTACGGCGTTGGCGTGAAAGAACTCTGGGAGATTCCTTCAGGACGGATCGCCAAGGGCGAAGTCATCTACACCATGGGCTGGCCGCTCACCACGAAAGAATACGGCGGTGCGTGGATTTACGGTGGCAAAGACAACGTAGTCTCGCTCGGTTTCGTCACCGGACTCGACTATTCTGACCCGCGCCTCGACCCGCAGCGCGTGCTGCAGGATTTCAAACAGCATCCCTTCGTCGCGAAGTTGCTCGAAGGCGGCAAGATGATCCGCTACGGCGCCAAGTCGCTGCCTTACGGCGGCTGGTGGGCGATTCCTCCTGTCGCGGGTAACGGATGGATGATCATTGGCGACTCCGCCGGCTTCTTAAACTCCGCGCGCCTCAAGGGAATTCATCTCGCCATCAAGAGCGGCATGCTCGCCGCCGAAACCGCGTTCGAAGCGCTGAAGAAAGACGATTCGTCGGCCGCCACGCTCGGCGAGTTCCAGAAAAAAGTCGAATCCAGCTGGATCAAAGACGAACTCTGGAAAGTCCGCAACATGCACCAGGGGTTCGAACACGGATTCTACGCTGGCATGTTCCACACCGCTCTGCAAATGATCACTGGCGGCCGCGGACTGCGCAATCGTTATCCAGCGAAAGCTGGCTACGAGCACCTGCGCAAGCTCGCCGACTTGCCTGCAGACGGTGGCGCGGAAGCTCATCTGCTCGGCCCCGCCAAAGGCGACGGCAAGCTCACCTTCGACAAGCTCACCGACCTCTATCACTCCGGCACCAAGCACGAAGAAGACCAGCCTGCGCACCTGGTCATCGACGACACGAGCATTTGCAACACGCGCTGCGTGAAAGAATTCGGCAGCCCCTGCCAGAATTTCTGCCCCGCGAACGTCTACGAAATGGTCGACGACACGAGTCAGCCGAACGGCAAGCGAATCAGCCTGAACCCGAGTAACTGCGTTCACTGCAAGACCTGCGACATCGCCGACCCGTATCAAATCATCACCTGGGTGCCGCCGGAAGGCGGCGGCGGCCCGAACTACGATGGGATGTGAGCTCCAGTGTGGCGTGGACGTCCTCGCCCGCGTTGCGAAAATCCGTCCCGCCCGTGGTAGCATCTCCGCCATGAGACGCCGTGTGATGATCTGCGCCGTCCTAATTCTCTGCGGCCTCTCTGCTCTCGCTCAGCAATCCGCTCCGCCCGCCATCCCCTCCACCGGTCACCACGACCTCGATCAATACCGCGCATCCCGTATCGCCATCTACACCGATGACTTCGGGGAACTAAAGCGCTATCGCGAGGCCGATGCCGCGCTCGCACCGCCCGCTGCTGGCGAGAATCGAGTCGTGTTCCTTGGCGACTCCATCACCGACTACTGGAAGCTGGCAGACTATTTCCCCGGCAAGCCTTACATCAACCGCGGCATCGACGGACAGACCACGCCGCAGATGCTGGCACGCTTCCGCGAGGATGTGATTGCCCTGCGTCCCAGAGTCCTGGTCGTGCTGGCCGGAACCAACGACGTGGCCGGCGTCACCGGGCCCACGCGCAACGGGGAGATCGAGGCCAACTACGCCTCCATGGCCGAGTTGGCGCGCCTGCACCACATTCGCGTGGTTTTTGCCTCGCTGCTACCAGTGAACAACTACACCGAGGATGCGAAGGAATCCTTTGCCCTGCGTCCGCGCGAAAGAATCCTCGCGCTGAACGCCTGGCTCAAGGATTACTGCGCCAACAACGGATGCGTCTATCTCGACTACTTCTCAGCCGTGGTCGATGACAAGGGCATGCTGAGGCGCGATCTGTCCGACGAGGGACTGCATCCGAACGCGTCCGGATACAAAACAATGGCGCCGCTCGCAGAGAAGGCGATCGCGCGGGCAATTGCCAGCAAACCGTGATCGGGCTGATCGGGACGACTTTTCAGAGTCACAGCAGGACCTTTTCAGTGTTTTCCTGCTACGTTGAGGACAACCAGATGAAATTATCTCGCTACTTACAGACGCTCCCGTTAGTTCTCCTCCTCGCTGTCTCGGGCCTATCCCAGCAGCCGGCCCCACCACTCACTCCTGATCAAGCCTTGCAGAAATATCGCGACTCGAAAGCGGCCACGCTGCGCGACGATTTCGGGGAACTGGCCCGCTACCGCGCCGCGAATGCAGCCCTACCGCCGCCCGCTGCCACCGAGAATCGGGTCGTCTTCTTCGGCGACTCCATCACTGACCTCTGGCACCTTGACGAATATTTCCCCGGCAGACCCTACATCAACCGCGGCATCGGAGGCCAGACCACGCCGCAAATGCTCATCCGCTTTCGCCAGGATGTGATCGATCTTCATCCCAAAGTTGTCATCATCCTTGCCGGGACCAATGACATCGCCGGCAACACCGGCCCCATGCGGATTGAAGACATCGAGGCGAACTACGCCTCCATGGCCGAACTGGCCCGCGCCAATAATATCCGCGTCGTGTTCTCGTCGGTGCTGCCGGTACACAATTACACGCTGCGGTCGCAGAATATGTTCGCCGGCCGCTCGCCGGAGAAAATTCTCGAGCTGAATCGCTGGCTGAAAACCTGCGTCGCCGCGCACCCCGACTGCCTCTATCTCGACTACTTCAGCGCCATGGTCGATGACAAGGGCCTGCTCAAGCGCGACCTGGCCGAGGACGGCCTGCATCCCAACGCCGCCGGATACAAGATCATGGTTCCGTTGGCGGAGGCGGCAATCACGCAAGCTCTGGCGGCCTCGAAACCTTGAAACTTTGAGACTTTGAAAGCCTTTTCCCCGCTCCAAGCTCTATAATGAAGCCGAGTTTCCGACCGCCCCGGCCTTCGGGCATACCCAGGCCGCGGCGGCAAGGGATGATTTTCTCGGCGTCCTCTGCGGCCTTTCTCAGCGAACTCCGCGGTTAAAAGCTTTGCGGCTAAAAAGCTTTTAACCGCAGAGTTCGCCAAGACCCCCGCAGAGCTCGCGAAGAAGATCGTCCCGAGGGTGCGAGCAGAAATGCCCGCGCCACCCGCGCCCCGCGAGGAGCGCATTGGAAAGGAAGCGTCTGCCGGGATGTCCCCGCCTGCGTGTTTCTTTCCTGAAAAATCGTCAATCGATAGTCGTTAGCTAATCGCGATTCGTAAGCCGAGGCGAACGACCAACGACCAACGACTGACGACCGACGACAATGCCTCTCACCGACAAATTCGGGCGCCCCATCACCGACCTGCGGATTTCCATCACCGACCACTGCAACTACAAGTGTGTCTACTGCCGCACCGGCAACGAAGGCGCGCTGTACGGAGACCTGCCCTTCGAGGACTACTTGCGCATGGCGCGCGTGCTGGTCGGGATGGGAGTCAACAAGATTCGTCTTACCGGAGGCGAGCCGTTATTGCGCAAAGGAGTCGTGGATTTCGTCCGCGAGTTGGCCCAACTCCGCGCGCCCGATAGCAGAAACGGCGGCGACCCGCTCGACATCGCCCTCACCACCAACGGCCACCTGCTCGCCGATCTCGCCCAGCCGCTCAAAGACGCTGGCCTCACCCGCGTCACCGTTTCCATGGACGCCGTTGATCCTGACCGCTTCGCCCGCATCACGCGCGTCGCCAACGGATACGACCACGTCCTCGCCGGCATTCGCGCCGCCCGCCGCGCCGGGCTGTGGCCGCTGAAAGTGAACTGCGTGCTGATGCGCGGCTTCAACGAAGATCAGATTATTCCCTTCGGCATGTTCGCGCGCGAAGAAGGCGTGACCGTGCGCTTCATCGAATTCATGCCGCTCGAAGANNACCAGCGACGGCAAAATCCGCACTTGCCTGTTCTCCGTGTGGGACCACGACCTCCACGCCCAATTGCGCCGCGGCTCGAGCGACGAAGAGCTGGAAGGTTTTATCAGAGGCGTCATCCAGAAAAAAGAAGAACGCCA
>PMXH01000226.1 GCA_003165855.1 Acidobacteriaceae bacterium
GTCTTTCAACTCGGGAAAGCGTGCCGTCAGCTCGTTCTGATTTCGCGAAACCAGCCGCGACTTGCCATTTTCGATGAAAGCAACCGCCCGGTAACCGTCCCATTTGATCTCAAAGATCCACTCCGGGCCATCGAACGGCTGATCCACCGGCGTGGCCAGCATGGGATGAATGGCGGCGGGCATGGGGCGCTTCACGAGATTTGAACTCACCGCCGAGGGCGCAGAGAGCGCCGAGATTTTTGATTTTGTCTCGTTGGAACTAGGAGGCGAGTCAGGGGTAGCCGCGCTTTGCCCGACCTTGAATGCTTTTCCTTTATTTCTCTCAGCGTTCTCAGCGGCCTCGGCGGTGTTCACTTTTTGCTTTTTTTTTTGGCCGCTTGCGGCGGCTTTTTTCTTGTCGAGTTTCGCCACCGCGTTCGCGNNTTCTTGATCAGCAGCCATTCGTTTCCCTTGCTTCCGGGACGGCGGCCTTTCATCTTAACGAGTGCGAAGTTGCCCTTCAACTTCTTGCCGTTGAGACGGAATTTCAAATCGCCCTTGGCCAGCATCGCGGCGGCTTCGGCCTCCGTTCCCGGCACATATTTTCCCTGCACGGCGATGGGAGAAAGCGGCTGCCACGTGCCTACATCCCATACCATCACCGTGCCTGCGCCGTAGTTATTTTCCGGGATGATGCCTTCGAAATCGAAATACGAAACCGGATGATCTTCCACCTGCATGGCCAGCCGCTTGTCCGCCGGGTCGAGCGAGGGCCCCTTGGGCACGGCCCACGACTTCAGCACGCCCTCCATCTCCAGGCGAAAGTCGTAATGCAGCCGGGTGGCGTCGTGTTTCTGCACCACGAAGCGGTGTCCGGCCTTGGTCTCGACTCTTGGAGGAGGCTCGGGTGTCGACTCGAACTTGCGTTTGCGTTTGTATTCTTCGAGGGGCATGGAGAAGACCATTTAACCACAGAGACGAGAGACACAGAGCAAGTCCAACGTAAGATCAAAATCTTAAACACAGAGGGCACAGGGGAACACAGGGTAAAGCCGGTGTTCGTTGGAAGGCTCCCGAGAAGCTCCGGATGCTTTAGAATCCTTCCACCATGCAACGCGAATTCCCTGAAGTTCCGCTGGTCGGAGTGGGCGCCATCATTATCGAAGACGCTCGCGTAGTCCTGGTGAAGCGCGGTCACCCGCCGCTGCAGGACGAATGGTCCATCCCCGGAGGCGTGCTCGAGGTCGGCGAACTGGTGCGCGAAGCTGCCGCCCGCGAGGCCCGCGAGGAAACCGGACTCACCGTTGAACCCGGCGAACTCCTTGGGGTCTACGACCGAGTGTTGCGCAGTGCTGCCAAGCGCGTGCAATATCACTACGTTTTGATTGATTTTCTATGCCGCCGGGTTGCGGGAGAGATTGCAGCCGCCAGCGACGCCGCCGAAGTCCGCTGGTTCACCCGAGAAGAGTTACCGGGGCTGAAGCTGGCGGAAGATACGCTGGACGTGATCCGCAAAGGATTCGCCAAACTGAATGGCTGATTGAGATTTTGCGGCGGCTCCGCTACCAGCAGCGGGTATTAGATGCGGGGTTGGTCTCGGTTCCCGTCACCGCTTCGGGATTTCCCACTCGCCTGAACTCGCAGAGCGGAAAATGGCTTCGATCACGGCCATGTTTCCGATGGCGTCCTCGAGGGGAACGGGAACTTCAGTGTTTTCCAGAACGGCTTTGGAGAAAGCATCGCCCTGCAGGGTGTACTGATCGCAGACGGGGAAGGTCTCGGTGGTGATGGTCTTGCCGGAGAGGTCGCCGCCGTCGTCAACGAAGAGACGCGTGGGGCGGTTCATGGGCGCGTTGAAGGGGATTTCGATCTCGATGCGTCCGCGGGTGCCTAGAAAGTGAACGCGCTGGTAAGGCACCAACTGCGTACTGCAAGTAAAGATGGACTGTCCGGCGGAAAAGTCGAGAATCGCCGAGGTGAGGCGGTCGGTATGCATCTGGGGATCGCGGTCGATTAGGGCAACCACGCGAGTGGGCTCGTTCGCGAAGGCGTAGCGCGATGCGTGGATGAGATAGCAGCCGATGTCCATGAGGGCGCCGCCGCCGCTTGCGACCTGGTTGCGGATGTTGGCTGGGTCGATATTGAAGTAGCTGAAGACTCCCACGATGGAGCGGGGATCGCCGATGCGGCCTTGCTTGAGAAGCTCGCGGAGGCGCAGCCATTGGGGAAAACTGCGGATCATGAAAGCTTCGCCGATCTTGACGCCGGTGCGGGAGCGGATTGCGAGGAGAGATTCGGCCTCCGCGACTGTAAGGCTCAATGGCTTCTCGCAGAGAACATGTTTCCCGGCCTCGGCGGCCCTAACGGTCCAAGGGACATGAAGCTGATTGGGAAGAGGATTGTAGACAGCGTCGATATTGGGGTCGGCGAGAAGTTCTTCGTACGAGCCGTAGGCCGTGGGAATGCCGAGGGCCGTCGCGGCTTCCTGAGCTTTCGCAAGATCGCGGGATGCGATGGCGACAACACTGGTGTATTGTCCCTGCTGCATGGCCGGGATCACCTTCTTGAGACCGATGGCGGCGGTGCTGAGAACTCCCCAGCGGAGCTTGTGGGGCATGGTGGTCATGATAAAGGCAAAGAGTGTCTGGGAGCGCGGTTTTTCAACAAGTCAGACCGAGAACGTTTGGATTGTCGACGTTAGCCGGGCGATTCAGCAAAGAATTTAAACCGCGTCGGGAATGCGGCCGCCCATCCCGGTGTCGCTCGCGTCGTCTTCCCACTCCGCACCGCACGTGTGGCAACACCAGGCGGGGCGCTGCACGGGCATGGGCACGTGAAGGAACGCGCTCATGTAGGCGATGGGACGGTCCAACTCCTGGAAGTTCACATCCAGCGACTGGCACTTGGGACAGCGCGGCTGCTCGTACAGTCCGATGCCGTGCACGTAGAGGCCTTCGAGAATGGGCTCGTCGAGAAGGTTCTGCGCGTTCTCTGCATCGGCGTCGCGCACCTTGAGTTTGATGCCGCCGATGAAGTTCGAAATAAACCAGTCCAGCCGGACCAGGTTGTCGTCTGCGAGAAAACATTCAATGCCCGCGGACTCCAGACTACCCTTCGCCAGCAGGGCTTCCGGCAGATCGCGAAACTGCCGAATGGTCACCAGTTCGCGCATTTCCATTTGCTGGCGCGGCGGCGGCAGCGGGCCGTCGGGATATTCATCCTCGGCAAAATCAAGCTCGTCAAAATCAAGATGCCTGCGGTCCAACTCATGCTCGAGCGCATCCCACGCCAGCTCGGTCAGCGACTCCGCACTCCGCGCCAAGCGCTGTAGTTCTCCATCGGTCATCCCGGCGTAGTTTTCCTCCAGCCGCCGGCGCTCGCGCTCATCGTTTACAAAAGACTCGTCCAAGGATGACACTCGCCAAGGATACTGCGCCGGCCCACAATCGGCCAACTGGAAGCTATCCACGAAGTCCTCCAACAACTGGGCAGAGAGCGGGTTCCCGCGAGAAACAGAACGGCCCGCAAGCTCTGATCGAGCCTGCGGGCCGCCCGGTGGACTGTTTGGGATTGACCAAGAGGTGGTCACTCTACGTGGCCTCTCACGGCAACTC
>PMXH01000155.1 GCA_003165855.1 Acidobacteriaceae bacterium
TTGTCCGGCCAGCTATTGAGCGGCGCAAACCGCTGCTGCCCGGCTCCGGCACCGCCGCGGCCGTCGCCGATGCGATACGTGCCCGCGCTGTGCCACGCCATGCGAATGAACAGCGGCCCATAGTGGCCAAAGTCGGCCGGCCACCACTCCTGCGAGTCCGTCATCAAGGCATGCAGGTCCTTGATCACGGCATTCAGGTCGAGCGTCTTGAACTCTTCCGCGTAATTGAACTCCTTGCCCATCGGATCGGACTTTGGGGAATGCTGGTGCAGGACCTGCACGTTCACCTGATTCGGCCACCAATCAACATTCGCGTGGGATTTGCGAGCGCCGTGCGCTACCGGGCACTTCGATTCGGTTGCGGTGTTTTTATCTTTAGCTTCAGGGACAACACTCCCCGATGAAGTCGCGAGCGTATTTTCCATGATGTTTCCTTCCTTCTATGACTGGGAATTGCGTAAAAATCTATTTTTTGGCACGGCAACGGCGACAGAGGCCAAAGACCTCGATCAGCGGCTGCGTCAAATCAAAGCCGCTCGGCAGTTGCCGGGACAGCCGTTTGAAATCGACGAAATCTCCTTCGATGTCCTGCACTGCCTTGCAGCGCGAGCAGACCAGGTGGTGATGAGGTTTGAGATTGCCGTCCACGCGTAACGTGGACGCATGAGGAGTGACCTCTCGCAGCAACCCACACTCGATGAAAAGCCGCAGATTGTTGTAGACCGTGGCGAGAGAAATGGATGGAACGCGGCGCCGGACCGCGGCGTAAATGTCTTCCGGGGAATAGTGTCCGTGGGAAGCGATGACGGCCTCAAAGACCACCTGACGCTGGTGCGTGACCGCCAAACCGTGCTTCGCGGCCAGCTCACGGAACTGCTCATGGGTGAAGCGCATGATTATCGGATGAGAATGATTATAAAACGACGCGGAGCCGTGTCAACCGAAATCTTTCCTGTGACCTCGAAAAGGTCGGGCGGCAAGCAGTCCGTTGCTCAAGTGATCGAATGCCGCGCTTGCCGACAGCCACCTGGTGCGTACACCTCGCGACTTCGCCGTACCTGCGGCCGCGAAGGGAGTATTATGCGAATGACAGCGGAGTTCGTGAAAGCAAATGCCTGAGTCCATTGACTGGCCAACAGCGCCCACGGCGCGTCGTCGCCGGAGCCTCTTTCTTATTCTTGCCGTACTGGCCGCCATCTTCTTCGGCGGCCGGGCCGCGTTGTCCTATTACGTGGATGTGCTCTGGTTCGGATCTCTCGGCTACGGAGACGTCTTCTGGAGAACGCTGACTTTTCAGTGGGGAATCTTCGCCGGCTTTACGGCGGCCACATTCGTCATTTTGTACGGATCGTTCCTGGCCCTGAAACGCGCGCATCTCCCCGATTTGCCGGGTGGCCACACGATATTCATCGGCGGACAGCCGCTGAAGCTGCCGGTTGAGCCAGTCCTGCGCCTCATCGGGCTCGGCGTTTCGCTCGTCATTGCCGCCGCCACCGGCGCCGGAATGATGGCGGAGTGGCCGACGCTTGCGCTCTTTTGGTACGCCCCCCGCGCCGCGGGTGGCGTCGTAGATCCAATATTTGGCAAGCCGCTGAACTTCTTTCTCTTCACTCTGCCCGCGTGGCAACTCATCGCCGGCTGGCTGCTTACGTTGGCTGTGATTGCGTGTCTGCTCGCCGTCTTCTTCATCCTCATCACGGGGGGAAGCCGTGTGCTCGCCGGGCGTCTCAGCCGCCACGTCACGTTACCCTGGCGCGGGCTCTCCATCGCGTTCTCGTTTCTGTTGCTGATCCTCGCGATGCGTGCGTATATCGGCCGGTTCGAGCGATTGCTCGAGGATCATACGATCTTCGGCGGAGTGACCTATACGGACGCGCACATCACGATTACCGGGATGCTTGCCGTCTGTGCGGCACTTGTTCTGGGTGCGGTGATCACAATCATCAATGCGGTGCGCGTGCCACGCGGGCGCTGGCTGGTCGCGGCCATTGTTCCGGCCGCGGTCTGCTATATCGCCGTTCAGGTGGTTGGCTGGTACGTCAGCAGCTTTATCGTTAAACCGAATGAACTGGTTCGCGAGAAGCCCTACATTGTCTTCAACACCGAATTGACGCGACAGGCCTACGGATTGAACCGGGTTTCGCAGCGCGAGTTTCCCGCGGAGACTACCGTCGAATCAGCCGATTCGGCGAACAATCAGCCTACGCTTCAAAACATCCGCCTGTGGGACTGGCGCGCTCTCCAGGACACGCTACGCCAGATTCAGGAGATCCGCACCTACTACGACTTCCCCGACATCGATATTGATCGATATAACATCGACGGCACGACACGCGAGGTGATGCTCGCCGCGCGCGAGCTGAACGTCGACAAACTCCCAGAGAGCAGCCGCAACTGGATCAACGACAAGCTGATCTACACCCATGGCTTCGGCATCACCATGAATCCAGTGAACGGGTTCACGCCGGAAGGGCTGCCCACGCTGATTTTGAGCAACATGCCAGTCCAGAGCACGGTGCGTGGTCTGAGCGTGACTCGCCCCGAGATTTATTTCGGCGAGATGACCAACACCGACGTTTACGTCAAGACGCGGCAGAAGGAATTCAACTACCCGCAGGGCGCGAGCAACAGCTTGACTTCCTACGAGGGGGACGGAGGGATCGTTCTCGGCGGTTTCCTGCGCCGCATCATCATTGCGCTCGACCGCGACGATCTGGCGAAGCTGCCGTTCAGCGATGACGTTAACAAGGATAGCCGGTTGCTGATGCGCCGCAACATACGCGAGCGCGTATCGGCGTTAGCGCCGTTCCTCACTTACGATCCGGATGCGTACNNGGCCGGCTGTCGTGGATCATGGATGCGTTCACGGTTTCCGACAGCTATCCGTACTCGAGCCATTATCGTCTCGCTGACAATTCCATTAACTACATGCGGAACAGCGTCAAGGTGGTCATCGACGCCTACGATGGCACGACGACGTTTTATGTGTTCGATACGGAGGATCCGATCATCGCAGCCTACCGCCGCATCTTTCCGAGTCTGTTCAAGGATGCAGCCATGATGCCGCCGGGGCTGCGCAAGCACGTGCGCTATCCCGAATTGTTGCTCAAACTGCAGGCGGAAGTTTACGGCCTGTATCACATGACGGATCCGGAAGCGTTCTACAACCGCGAGGATCTGTGGACGGTCGCCACCGAAGTTGGAATGAGCGAAGGCGGGGAGCAGACAACACAGGCGATGCAACCGAACTTCGTGCTGATGAAACTGCCGGGCGAAACCGGCATGGAGTTCGCAGAGATTCTGCCATTCACGCCAGCCAACCGGAATAATCTGATTGGCTGGATTGCCGGACGAAGCGACGGCGCGCAATACGGCACGTCGGTGGTTTACAATTTTCCGAAAACGAAGCTGGTCGACGGGCCTCTGCAAATCGAGGCGCGCATCGATCAGAACGCGCAGCTTTCTGGGCAATTGACGCTGTGGAACCAGCAAGGCTCGCACGTACGGCGCGGGGCCCTGCTGGTGATTCCGACCGGCCGGGCGCTGCTGTATGCAGAACCGATCTATTTGCAGGCGGAGCGCAGTCCGATGCCGGAGTTGCGTCTGGTTGTGCTCGCGCTGCAGGATCGGCTCGCGTACGGACCGACCTTCGAATCGGCGATGGCGGCGCTTTTTGGCGGAGCGGTCTCGTCCCTGACTGCCTCATCGACGACCACCGCATCAGTCCCGGCGGAGCCGGTGCGCAGCGCGCCGGGATCTATTACGTCGCCCCAGCCCGCAGCGGATCTCAACGCGCTCATCGCGGAAGCCGCCAAAGACCTTGCCGAGTACCAGCGCCTGACGGCGGAAGGCAAGCTGGGCGAGGCGGGACAGAAGCTGGAAGAGTTGAAACGCACACTCGACAAGCTGAACGTGCGTCAAAGATAATCTCACTGTTTCGACAATTCACACATCGAAGGAAGAAGCATGAAACTTGTACGTTATGGACTGCCACACCGGGAAAAGCCAGGGATCCTCGACTCCGACGGCCACATCCGCGAGTTATCGGGGACAGTGCTCGACATCACTGGAGAGACTCTGTCGCCCACAAATCTCTCGTCCTTGAAAAGCATTGACTTGGCAAAATTGCCGGTCGTGCCGGGCACGCCTCGGATTGGGCCCTGCGTGGGCGGAGTTGGTAAGTTTGTTTGTATCGGATTGAATTACTCCGATCACGCGGCCGAAGCCGGCATGAAAGTCCCGAGCGAGCCCGTCATCTTCATGAAAGCCACCTCCGCCATCTGTGGGCCGAACGACGACATCGTAATTCCGAAAGGTGGTACCAAGACGGACTGGGAAGTCGAATTAGGCGTGGTCATTGGCACGCCCGCGAAGTATGTTAGTGAGGCCGACGCAATGTCATACGTGGCGGGCTACTGCGCTGTCAACGATCTCTCGGAGCGTGCCTTTCAACTCGAGAGCACTGGACAATGGGTGAAAGGCAAGAGCGCCGATACGTTCGGCCCGATCGGGCCATGGCTGGTGACGGCCGATGAAATCCCTGATCCGCAAGACCTGAACCTTTGGCTTGAAGTTGACGGCCACCGCAGTCAGAACGGATCGACGCGAACCATGATCTTTGGAGTTCGCCAACTGGTCAGCTACGTTAGCCGATTCATGAGCCTGCAACCCGGAGACATCATCTCCACCGGTACTCCGCCGGGCGTGGGGATGGGGAAGCGGCCTCCAGTTTATCTGAGAGCAGGGAACCGGGTGCGGCTCGGCATACAAGGCCTAGGCGAGCAGGATCAGCGGGTCGTCGCCGAGATGTGATGCCCAGCAAGGCCGAAGGTGGAGATCGCCACCCGAGTTCAGGAAAAGTGGCGGACGGCAATCGCGGCTGGGCCACGGCAAGGAGCAATCCCGTCGTGGCCCAGTTGATTCGTGCCTTTTCGTCCTCACCCTGCTGCAAGCCAATGACTACCCAACCTTGGACAGATGCTTCTCGTCGTGCGTCTCTTTGACTGTGGAAGCCTGCGCCAATTCCGCTGACAGTGCCTGTCCCTCAGCCAGTCGACCTTCCCTCTCAATTCTGCCCCTGACCAACGGCCTCAGGATAAGCAGGGAGCAGATTGCGGCAATACCGCACAGTACCGCTGAGATGTAGAATGGCACCGCAAACGAGCCGCCGAAGTACGCAGCCAGCGCCGCCGCTCCAAATCCAGCAAACACGGAAGCAGCGCCCTTGGCGGTATACACCATGCCGTAGTTGGCAGAGGCGTTTTTGGAGCCGAAAACATCGCCTGTCGTCGCTGAGAACAGCGAATAGATCTCACCCCAGAACAGGAAAATAAACGAGAACAGCACCAGGAATGCTATCGGAGCTCCCGCTATTTTGGTCACCAGAAACACGAGGACCGCTTCGACGCCGAAGGTTAGGAACATCGTGCGTTCTCGCCCCAACCGGTCGGAAACCGAGCCCCACACGATTCTGGAAAGAGCGTTACAGGCTGATGTGAGGGTTGCGGCTAGTGGAACAATCGCCAGACCCCAGATCTTCGCATCGCTCACATGGAGGGACTTGGCAATCTGGGAAAGGTTCGCGGTAGCGATCAGACCACCGGCGGTCGCAAAGAAAAACATCGTGTAGAGCAGATAAAACTCGGGTCTTCCCAGAGTTTGAATCCAGGTAAAGTTCACCTTCGACTGCGCGACGGCGTTGTGAACCTGCTTTGCCCGCTGGTCCCACCCGGCAGGAACCCAGCCGGCAGGGGGATGCCGGAGGATCATCGCGGCAGCGAGTGCAATAACGCCCTGGCCAATGCCCCAGACAGCCATCGCGTGAGCCCATCCCATGCTGTGAATCGAATGGGCAATGGGCATGATCGTAAGAGCAGCGCCACCACCGAATCCCGCAGCCGTAAGCCCCGCGGCCAATCCCCGCCTGTCGGGGAACCATTTCAACGCATTGGCGACGCACGAAATGTAAATGATTCCGGCGCCGGTTCCAGAAATAACGCCGTAATAGATGTACAGTTCAAGAGGCGACTTGGCGATCGTGCCACCCAGCACCCATCCGAGAGCGATACAAATCGCGCCGAACGTCATAAGCTTCCGGATGCCGAACTTGTCGACAAAGTACCCTGACACGGGCATAGGCCATGTCTCAAACAGAATAAAAGCCGAGAACACCGCTGCGATTTTCGCGTAAGGCACTCCGGGGAATGTCAGTTTCATGCCTGGCGTAAAGAGCGTGAAGGCATACTGATAGTT
>PMXH01000019.1 GCA_003165855.1 Acidobacteriaceae bacterium
ACGCGATGCTGGTGGCGCAGCGGGCGAACCAGTAGGCGGACCCTGCACGTCCGCCCACCTGCTTCTTACGACATCTTCCAGTAAACGGCGAAACGCTCCCAGCTCTGGTTCAGAGGCTTCAATGTGACATCTGTGGCTTGGGCGGTTGTCCTGAACGTGAGGGGCTGGCCAGCCACAGGCTTAATCCAATCTGCAAGTTCGGTACCGGCAGCTTTGAGTGCGGGAATCTCAATGGCGGGCGCTTCTTGAATTTCCGGCCCCTGGTTGTGCTCAAGATCGAAACCGATACCAGTTTTGGGAAACTGCCCCGCGAGCACAAGCGGACCATAAACAAAGGCTTGCTGCCGCAGATCGTCTGCGAGCGCCTCAGTCGTAAGCCGCATGGGCACGGTCAGCTCAACGCGGTCACCAGCCTTCCAAGCGCGATGCAGTCGCAGGTAAGCGCCAGGCATGACTGCGGCATCGATGGCCTGCCCGTTGAGCCGGACAGATGCATCCTGCGAAGTCCAGGCGGGAATGCGCAGGTACATTGACCACGTCTCACTGGGAGCCGCTTCAATTTCGAGCAAGGTGCGATCGCTCTCAGGAAATTTGGTTGTCTGCTTGAGCTTGATGGAGCGGTCTTTCCAGTGCAGAGTCGAGTTTGCAAACAGATTGACGTAAATGCCATTGCGGTCGTGGAAGTAGATGGAGTCGTTCAGCTTGGCAAATTCTTCGACTGCCGTACCGGTGCAACACCAGAAGGTTTCATCTTCTGTGCAGGTTGTCTTCCAGGCCGCGGGCGACATGGAGAGGAAATAGGTGGTATGCCCGGTCTCCGGCTCGATGGCGCCCAGCCGATGGTTGAGCAGGTTGCGCTCGTAGTAGTCAACGTAGCGCGGATCGGGGTTCCAACAGAACAGATGCCGCACCAGCTTCATCATGTTGTATGAGCAACAACACTCCTGATGATGGGAGCTGGCTTTCATTTCCAGAGCAATATGATTTGCATTCGTGAGCCAGCTTTCGGTGTTGGCAGAGCCGCCTGGGGCATAGGTGCGGGTTTCGGCAATCGTTTCCCAGAAGAAGCGACTCACGGCTGCGAATCGCGGGTCAGACGAGAGCTCAAACCGACGAGCGGCTCCAACCACCTGCGGCATGTGGGTGTTTGCGTGGAGCCCCTTCAACTCGTCACGATTCGAGGCCAGCGGATTGAAGAACTTCGTTTTCGTGAAGCGATCCCCAGTGCGAACCCAGCGCTTGTCTTTGGCGACTGCCGCAAGGTTGTAGAGCACTTCGTTCATGCCGCCGAACTCGGTGTTGAGGATATCTTGCATGTGTTCATGGGACTTCGTCGCGGTCCATGCATCGACCCAACCGGCCAGCCGGGTGACGACATCGAGGGCCTGACGATTGCCCGCGTAGATGTGCATGTCGAGCAGCCCAGCCATCACTTTATGAAGCGTATAGAAGGGCGCCCACACGGGTTCTCTGCGGTCGAGGCGGTCAAAAAACTCAGAGGGGAAGGCGCTCACGTAGCCGTTGTTGTTCAGCATGCTTTGGCATTCGGCAATTCCGGCCACAAGCGCGTCGGCTTTTTGCCTGATCGCTTCATTCCCGGTCGAGGCATAAAGTATGGCCGCGGCTGAGAGGTAGTGCCCGACAAAGTGACCACGGAGTTCAATGTTTGGGGATTCCCAGCCACCCAGCGGCTTTGCGGTCGAAGCGATTCCGGCCGTCAAGCGGAAGTTGTGCAAAAGCCGGTCGTTTGCAATCCGGAGCATGTAGCCTGTGTTCCAGTCTCGTGATTGTTGCAAAGGTCCAGGCGAGAGCTCTACTTCCGCGGGTGCGAATGGCCATGCGCGAGGTGCAAACTCGTGCCATTCGAAGGTCAGGTCGCCCGCAAACGGCTCGTCTTCAACAAGGGGAGAAGGCTTTTTGTTTTGGGCAACGGCCTTCGGCTTGAGTGGTGCAGATTGCACTGGCAGCGCGGCATCGCCGCCCGTAACCTGCGCATCTGCCCGGATGGGATAGTCTGCCGCGATGGATGCTCCAACCGAGGCGCATAGCAAGCCGCCGGTAAAGGTGCGCCTATCCATTGTTTTCCTGGTCATTCGTGTGCTCCAAACTTGGAATCTCAGCGCTCCGGCACTGAGTTCAGAATCCGCAGAAACCGTTTTCTGATTGTAGATGCCCATGGGAGCAAGGTGAATAGACTTCCCTATTCTGAGAACTGGGCCAACTGTGCTGATCCCGACGCGCGCGTGAACAGGCTGACGACAACCGGCGCGGAGGCCAGCGTTTCCCATTAACGGGTAAGTTCTGTTGACTCGGCAAGAAAGGAGTCGCATTCCTTCCCACCCTTTCCCGCAAAAGACGCATGAAAGGATGGGGCACCAGGGGCACCACGCACTATTTTGTTGGCGTATCAATGAAGTCCGGAGTTTTGGGGAGCACCAGGCGTTCTATCGTCAGGCGCGCAAAAGTGGCTGATCTGGGCAATCATTCAGATCGTTTCCGCCTGGTCCCGCCGCACCAGACGGTCATACATCCAGAGCAGCCCGGCCGTTGCCACGCCTACTCCGGATACAGACCACCAGATGAGTGCCGGCCGATGCACAACTTCGCCAAAGTGGTGAATCAAGAACCCGCCAAACCAGCCGCCCACGAGCGAGCCAATCCCAATGGGCAGGAAGGC